>JBEKCN010000583.1:0-3882 GCA_050014855.1 Streptosporangiaceae bacterium
CCGCTCCTGCAGGATGGACCACCGTGTTCGGGGGCGACTTCGCCGGCGCGGCCGGATCCGCGCCATCATCGGCCAACTGGTTCTATGACATCGGCACGGATTCGGGCAACGAGGAGATCAACCACAACACCAGCTCGACCAGCAACGTCTACCTGGACGGTAAGGGCCACCTGGTGCTGAAGGCGATCAACAGCGGCGGTAGCTGGACCTCGGCCCGGATAGAGAGCACCCGCGACGACTTCCAGGCCCCGCCCGGCGGTGAACTGGAGATGACCGCGTCGATCGAGCAGCCGGATCCGGCGCACGGGCTGGGGTACTGGCCGGGGTTCTGGGCACTCGGGTCGCCCGTGCGGTCGGGCGGCTCCCTGGTCGCCTCCGGCGAGATCGACATGATGGAGGACATCAACGGCCTGAACGAGGCTGCGCAGTTCCTGCACGACGCGGCGGGCGTCAGTAGTCACCCGCTGATCGCGTGCCCCGCCGCCGGATCCGGGTGCCAGACCGGCTACCACACCTACTCGGTGATCATCAACCGGACCAACACCAGCGCGGAGTCCCTGCAGTTCCTCATAGACGGCAGGGTGGAGAGCACGTTCACCGAGGCGAAGGTCGGCACGACCGCCTGGCGGGAGGCCATAGACCACGGCTTCTTCATCATCCTCGACCTGGCCATAGGCGGCCACTACCCGAACGGGGTCTGCCACTGCATCACCCCGACTTCGGCCACGACATCCGGCGCGTCGATGAGCGCGTCGTACGTAGCCGTATACGAGAAGGGCGGTAACTCCACGCCGACTGCTACCCCCACCGCGACCGGGCAGGTCAAAGGCATCGACGGGCTCTGCCTGGCCAATAAGAACTCGCTGAACATCGAGGGCGACCCGATGTACGTAAACGTGTGCAACGGCAGCTCCGGTCAGCAGTGGTCGGCCTACACCGACAGCACGCTGCGGACCGAGGGGGGATGCCTTGATGTCATGGGCGGCGGCACAAACAGCGGCACCGACGTGGACTGGTATCCGTGCAATGGCACTGTGACACAGACCTGGACCCATGAGTCAAACGGGGAGCTGGTGAACCCGCACACCAACCTGTGCCTGACCGATCCTGGCGGCAACACCGCTTTCCGGCTCGACATCGAGACCTGTGCCCACTCGGCACAGCAGATCTGGAAGCTGCCTTCCGGTACGCACGGCAGTTGCCGCACGACGAAAATCGCGTTGCACCAGCAGACGACGGCCTCGTCGGGAAAGGGCCCTCGTTGGCCGCCGTCCATTGCGACCGACGGGAAGGTGTCGGCGCGCTGGTCCAGCGCGTTCTCCGGCCCGCAGCGGCTGGAAGTGGACCTGGCCTCGACCCGGCCATGTAACAGCGGCTCGTGACCTCGTTGTAGGTTCTCATCTTTTCCGTCGCCTCGGGGCCCGCAGGGTTCACGTATCCGCTGCCCGGGTCTCCGGGGTGGGTCATCGCCGTAGCGGACCGGGAGGAGGCCGCGGCGGCGCTGTACGGCACGCGTGCACCGATGGAAACGTGGCAGACCCCCGCTGACCAGCTGCGAGCCCAGGCTAAACCGGTCTTGACGTGGTAACGCGCAGCGGGTGATGCTCGGATCATCCGCCCAGCAAACTGCTCGGTGGTGCGACAACGTCGTTGCCAGATCCGGAGGGCACGTGTCCGCCGACCCTTGCCCGACGGGGCTACCGCAGACCCAGCAGAGTGTTGCCGCACGCGCGGCCGGGCTGATCGCGGTGGCGGAGGATCTAGCCGGTGAGTTCTCGCTGCGGCCCCTGCTGGAAAGAATTTTGCGGCGCTGCACTGAGTTGCTCGGCTGTAGCGCGGGTTCAATCTGCAGCGTCGATGAGGCAACCGGTACCTACCGCAAAGAGGCCGACATTGGCGTCGCATGCCAATCCGGCGCTGTCTTCCCGCTCACCGAGGGGATGACCGGAGCCGTGGTGGCGCGCCGCAAGCCGGTGTGGTTCACCCGCTACGACGAAGTACCCGGCGGCCATCTGGCGGCAGACGAGCGTGCCACATTGCGTGGTGTCATTGGTGTGCCACTGGAGTGGCGCGGGCGCGTCATCGGTGCGTGCATCGTGTTCAGCAGGGACGATCTCCGCGTATTCGGACCCGACGATGCGGAGCTCCTGGAGCTGTTCGCCAGGCATGCGGCGATCGCCCTGGCCACCGCCCGCATGCATGAGGTGGCTGAGGAGCGGGCTCGCGCGGAAGCGGCCGCTGCCGAGCGGGACCGGCTGCTCGGGGAGGTCCACGACAGCCTCGCCCAGCGGCTCGTCAGCATCCGGGTGCATCTCGACGGCGCCGAACGGGATCTTGCCACTGCGGCTCAGCAGCCCGCTGGGCCCGAGACGGCAGCGAACGAGGGGATCAGCGTGGTGGCGGCCCAGCTCCGGCAGGCCAGCACCGCGGCCAGGGAAGCCCTCGCCGAGGCGCGGCTTACCCTGCTGGGGCTGGCGTCGTCGCCGCTCAACGGCCGGACGCTCGACGCCGCACTTCGCTCGGAGGCAGCCTGGGCCGAGAGCATCGGCCGGCTTGAGGTCAGATATGTATCAGCAGGGGCGCCCGTGGCGATGGAGGAAAGCCTGTCACACGCGGTCCTGCTGGTAGCACGCGAAGCGCTCACCAACATCGTCCGGCACGCCCAGGCGCGTTCCGTCCGGATTGGCCTGCTCTACGAGCAGGCGGCGGTGACGCTTCTGGTTCAAGATGACGGCCATGGCTTTGACCCGAGAGCCGAGTGGCAGGGCGGCCGCTTCGGCCTGCGCGCGATCAGCGAGCGTGCGCGTGTTCTCGGTGCGACGGTGGACGTTGATTCGGTAGCTGGCTGGGGCACGCGGATCCGCTCCCGCTTCCCCTACCGGCGGCATGATCAGCATGCCGACCCGCGACTGCGGGTGCTCATCGCGGCGGCCCGGCCTCTGGTACGTGCCGGTATCGTCCGGCTGCTTTCGGCCAGTGAGCTGGGAATCGAAGTGGTCGGCGAGGTCGCGACGGGGGCCGGCGCGCTGGACGCCTGTCAGGACCTCCGGCCCGATGTGGTCCTGACCGAGCTCGGTCTGCCGCCCGAGGACACATCGGCCACGGGGCGCAGCCCCGACGATGGCGTGACCGGCGTCCTGCTCACCCGGGACCCGAGCCTGGCCGTGGTAGGCCTGTGCGAGGTCGGTGACGAGAAGCTGGTCGCCAGCGCGATGCGCGCAGGCGCGCGCGGCTGCGTGGACATTGGGGCGGACGGCCCGGAGCTCGCCCGCGCCGTCATTGCGGCCGGGCGCGGCCAGGCCATCCTGTCCGGTCCCGTACTCCAGCAGCTATACCGCGGCCTGCAGGAAGATGAGCCCGAGGCGGCCCTGACCGACCGGGAACGCCAGGTGCGCAGCCTGATGGAGCAGGGGATGCCCGACAAGCTCATCGCCGAGCACCTGGTCCTCTCGATCAGGACGGTAGAAAAACACGCTGGTGCCGTGCTGAGGAAGACCGGCGCCCGTAACCGCACCGAACTCGCCGCGCTGGCCAGCCAGGCCCGGCTCAGACGGGTCGGCCGGTAGGGGAAGCCCTCCCCCCAAGATGGGTATTTCCACCGATCCGCCCCGAGGCTGCACTCCATAGGTTGGGGCCATCCGGGTTTATCCCCGCGCGGAGGTCCAGCCTGTGCCTGTTGTGCCGTTGAAGCAAATCGTCGACCGGGCGTTCAGCGAGCGTTACGGTGTCGCGGCGATCAACGTGGTCAATGACCTGACCTTGGAGGCGGTACTGGCGGCGGCGGTGGAGCAGCGCTCCCCGGTCATCATCCAGACGTCGGTCAAGACGGTCCGGGCTATTGGCATCGACCTGCTGTTCGCCATGTGGCAGGAGCTGACGGCG
>JBEKCN010000584.1:0-3876 GCA_050014855.1 Streptosporangiaceae bacterium
GCCGACACACTGGCCAGCGGGGATCCGGATGACGCGGCCGCCAAGTGGGTGCTCCGGGAGGCCGCCCGGGGCCGGTTTTTCGCCGGTCACCCGGGCCAGCTCCGCCGTGCTGGCCAGCCCGGTGGCGCCGGTCATGGCGAGCGTGCTCATGCCGGCGATGACAGGGGCGGTGGGCGGCCCGGGCGGGCTGAACCCGCGGAGCGGCGAATGCGCGGCCAATGCGGGCTCGATGAGCTGGAGGCCCTGGCCGCCGATCCGCCGTGCTGGGACTGGCTCGCGGTGCAGGCGCCTGACGGCCGGAAGGGGGGCCGCCCGGGAATGGCGCACACCTTCGCCCGGCGGGCTGGGCTCAGCGGTGGATCGCCGGGGACGCTGACACGCCGGGCGCCGAGTGAGCAATTGATCGCTGGCTGGGCGCCAGTGCTGGGTGGGACAGGGGCGGCCGGGGAGCCACTGATGGCCGGCGAGCCACTAGTGGCGGGCATGTTCGGGTGGGCCCTGCCGCTGACGGGCATGGCCTGGTATGCGGTCGCGCGGCAGGCGTTCGATCTGGCTGTCGGGCGAGCTGGCCCGCAGGCGGAGGGCGAGCTGCGGGCCGGGCACCCGGGTCCTGCCGCGGCAGGGCATCCGCTGGACCGATGGGAAGTGGCCGAGGCGGCGTTGCGGCTGGACAGCCTGCGCGGGCAGCTCGACGAGGCGATCGACGGCTGGCAGCGCCGCGCCGTCGCGGGCGGCGCGCTCAGCAGCCTCGATCCGGGTGGCCAGTGGCTGATCAGGCTGTTCACCGTCCGGCACGCCGCCGCCGACGGTGCCCGGCGGGTCATCGAGCTGGCCGCGCAGATCGCAGGCGAGAGGACCGGGCTCGCCGATCTCACGGGGCCGGTCGGGCCCGCGGGGCCAGCAAGGGCGTAAGGGGCACGCTCACGGGGCCGGCGACCCCGCGAGCTGGGCAAGGTCGGCCCGCCTAGACCTCCACCACGACCGGAATGATCATGGGGCGGCGGCGGTAGTGGTCGCTCACCCACCGTCCCACGGTCCGGCGCACCAGCTGCTGGATCTGGTAGGAATCGGTGATGCCCTCGGCGGCCGCCCGGGCCAGTGCCTCCTCGATCCGGGGCCGGACCTCGCCGAACGCCGCCTCGTCGATACCCGAGCCGCGGCCGTGCATCTCCGGCGGGGCCACCATCTTGCCGGTGGTCGAATCGAGCACGATCACCACGGAGACGAACCCCTCGTCGCCGAGGATCCGGCGGTCCTTGAGCTGCTCGTCGGTGACCTCCCCTACCGACAGGCCGTCCACGTAGACGTAACCGCAGGGCACGGCGCCGGCGATGGTGGCCTGGCCCTCGACGAGGTCGACCACGACCCCGTCGTCCGCGATCACGATGTTGCCCTCCGGGACGCCGCTGAGGGCGGCCAGCCGGGCGTGCGCCCGCAGGTGGCGCCATTCCCCGTGGATGGGCATGAAGTTGCCCGGCTTGGTCACGTTCAGGACGAACAGCAGCTCACCGGCGTGCGCGTGGCCGGACACGTGCACGAGGGAGCCGCCCTTGTGCACCACCCGGGCGCCGAGCCGGGTCAGGCCGTTGATCACCCGGTAGACGGCGGTCTCGTTGCCCGGGATCAGCGACGAGGCCAGGATGACCGTGTCGCCTTCGGCGATCCGGATCGGGTGGTCACGGCCCGCCATCCGGGACAGCGCAGACATCGGCTCGCCCTGCGACCCGGTCGAGATCAGCACCACGTCCTGCGGCGGCATCTCCTCGGCCTCGCGCATGTCGACCAGCATGCCGCCGGGCACCCGCAGGTAACCCAGGTCACGGGCGACGCCCATGTTGCGCACCATGGACCGGCCGACGAACGCCACCTTGCGGCCGTGATCCGCCGCCGCGTCCAGGACCTGCTGCACGCGATGCACGTGGCTGGCGAAGCAGGCGACGATGATGCGCTTGCCGGCGGAGGCGAACACCTGGTCCAGGACGGGAGCGATCTCCCGCTCGCTGACCACGAACCCCGGTACTTCGGCGTTGGTGGAGTCCGACATGAGCAGGTCGACGCCGTCGGCACCGAGCCGGGCGAACCCGCCGATGTCGGTGAGCCGGTGGTCCAGCGGGAGCTGATCCATCTTGAAGTCGCCGGTGTGCAGCACCAGGCCCGCCGGGGTGCGGATGGCCACCGCGAGCGCGTCGGGGATCGAGTGGTTCACCGAAAAGAACTCGAGGTCGAACGGGCCGGCCTGCTGCCTGGTGCCCTCGGCGACCTCGTCGACGACTGGGGTAATGCGGTGCTCGGTGAGCTTGCTCTTCACCAGCGCGAGCGTCAGCCGGGACCCGATGAGCGGGATGTCGGCGCGGTTGCGCAGGAGGTACGGAATGGCGCCGATGTGGTCCTCGTGCGCGTGCGTCAGCACCACCGCGTCGATGAGGTCGAAGCGGCCCTCCAGGTAGCGGAAGTCAGGCAGGATCAGGTCGACGCCCGGCTGGTCGGGCTCGGGGAACAGGACACCGCAGTCGACGACGAGCAGGCGGCCGTCGTACTCGAAGACGGTCATGTTCCGCCCGATTTCGCCGAGGCCGCCCAAGGCGACGAGACGCAGGCCGCCTTCGGCCAGCGGCGGGGGCAGGGGAAGTTCGGGGTGGGGATGACTCACGTTGCTCTATTCCGCTCTGTTTCAGATGGTCCCGGCCGGTACGGGTCTCAGGTCAGGGCCTCTGTCCGTCATGCTTTCGATCACTCCTCTTTTTCAACATCATGATTGGACTGAGCCTTCCCGCTGGGCCTTCCCGCCGGCCCAGGGCGCGGAATACCCGGGGTGCCCGGCAGGCGGCCAGTGCGCCCGCCTCGCGTGCGCGAGGCGGGCCCGTCCGGCCTGCCCTATGCGTCAGGACTCGCTGTCTGGCAGCTTCAGGCCGCCCAGCTCGAGGTCCTCGCGCAGCCGCCGGACCTCAGCCGGCGTCGCGCTCTCCAGCGGCGGGCGCACCGGGCCGCCGGGCAGCCCGAGCATGGCCAGCGCGGCCTTGGTCATGACGAGCCCCTGGTTGCGGAACATGCCCGTGTACACGGGCAGCAGCGACAGATGCAGTTCCCGGGCCCGGCCGGTCTGCCCGGCCCCGAACTCGTCGATCATCTCGTGCAGCCGGTCCCCGACGACGTGCCCGACCACGCTGACGAACCCGACGGCGCCGAGCGACAGCCACGGCAGGTTGACCATGTCGGTGCCGCAGTAGTACACGAGGTCGGTCTGGGCCAGCACCTGCGAGGTGGCGGCCACGTCGTCCTTGGCGTCCTTGACACCGACGATGCGGGGGTGCTCCGCCAGCCGGATGAGCGTCTCGGTGGCGATCGGCGTCCCGGTGCGCGCGGGTATGTCGTACAGCAGCACGGGCAGCTCGGCCGCGTCCGCCACCGCCCGGAAGTGCCTGAGCAGGGCGTGCTGCGGCGGCTTGCTGTAGTACGGGGTGACGACGAGCAGCCCGTCCGCGCCGGCCCGCTCCGCCTGGCGGGCGAGCTCCCGGCTGTGGGCCGTGTCGTTGGTGCCGACGCCGGCCACGATGGAGGCGCGGTCACCGACCGCCTCGAGCACCGTGCGAAGCAGCCGGTCCTTCTCCTCGTCGCTGGTAACGGGGGCCTCACCGGTAGTACCGCTCACGACCAGGCCGTCGTTACGCATGTCGTCGACGAGGAAGGACGCCAGGCGCGCCGCCCCGTTGTAGTCGACGGCGCCGTCCGCGGTCATCGGCGTGACCATCGCGGTCAGCATCCGGCCGAACGGTGCCGTGGCCGGCGCGGCCGGCGCTTCAGCAGGCGTGGAAGACGTCATGTACCGACCGTACCCGCCGGGCGCGCACCCGCGTAGTCAACCTGCCGCCACATCCC
>JBEKCN010000585.1:0-3875 GCA_050014855.1 Streptosporangiaceae bacterium
GGAGGCGCTGGCCCGGCGGCTCAAGGACTACCACGAGAAGACCAACCCGGTGCTCGACATATTCCGGCGCAAGGAGTACGTGATCACGGTGGATGCCCGGCCGCCGGCCCGGGCCGTGCAGCAGGAGATACGCCGCAAGCTTGATCTGCCTCTGCTGCCGGAAGATGACCAGCATGGGCAGGGCAGGAACGGGGAAGGCAAGCGCGGGGAAGCTGAGCCCAGGGCAGCGCGGGCAAGCTGAGCCCAGGGCGGAGCAGCCCGAGCCGCAACAGCACGGAGCAGATCAGCCCGGAACCAAGAACTGACCGGCCCTACCGCAGCGCGACCCAGGGAGCGACAGTGCGAGAGATCGCCGTGTTCGGCGGGAGCGCTCACCCCCGCCTCGCCGCCGAGATCTGCGAGAACCTGTCCGTCCCGCTGCAGCCCGTCCGGCGGCAGCGGTTCGCCAACGACTGCCTGGAGGTCCAGCTGCAGGCCAACTGCCGGGAACGGGACGTCTTCATCATCCAGCCCCTGGTCCCGCCCGTGCAGGAGCATCTGGTCGAGCTGCTGCTGATGGCCGACGCCGCCCGCGGCGCCTCAGCCGCGCGGGTCACCGTGGTCATGCCGCATTACGCGTACGCCCGCTCGGACAAGAAGAACGCGCCGCGGATCTCCATCGCCGGCCGGCTCGTCGCCGACCTGCTGGTCGCGGCCGGGGCCAACCGGGTGCTGACCATGACGCTGCACTCACCGCAGGTGCACGGCTTCTTCTCGGTGCCGGTCGATCACCTCAACGCGCTGCGCGAGCTGGCCGGGCACTTTCGCGGCCGCGACCTGGGCAACACGGTCGTGGTGGCCCCCGATCTCGGCTACGCCAAGAGCGCCGCCGCGTTCGCCCAGCGGCTGGGCCTGCCGGTCGCCGCGGGGGCCAAGCAGCGCCAGGGCGACGACAGCGTCACCATCAGCTCGATCATCGGCGACGTGGCCGGCCGGGACGTCATCGTGCTGGACGATGAGATCGCCCGCGGCACCACGGTGATGGAGCTGCTGAGCCGGCTGCGCGACCAGCGCGCCGGCTCGGTGAGCGTCGTCTGCACGCACGGGCTGTTCGTCGACGGCGCGCTGGGCAAGCTGGTAGCCCAGCCCGAGGTGACCGAGGTCGTCTGCACCGACACCGTGCCGGTACCCGAGCACAAGCGGGACCCGAAGCTGGACGTCATCTCGATCGCCCCGGCCCTGGCCGAGGCCATCCGCCGGATCCATGACGGCGAGTCGGTCAGCGCGCTGTTCGACCAGACCTGAGCGCCGGCCAGGCCAGGCCTGTGGGCCGTCCCACTCCCGTATCCACCACCCCGGCCATCCCGGGCCAGGCCTGAGGGCCGTCCGGGCCTGAGGTAAGCCGGGCCGAGGTCGGCCGGGCCGAGATCAGCCGGGCTGGGCGGTAGCGGCGATCCAGGCGAGCACGAACGCTTCCTCCCGCCAGGCGTCGTACCGGCCGCTGCGCCCGCCGTGCCCGGCGTTCATCTCCGTCTTCAGCAGGAACGGGCCGCCGCGCGCCTTCTCCTGCAGCCGGGCGGTCCACTTGGCGGGCTCCCGGTACAGCACCCGGGTGTCGTTCAGGCTGGTCATGGACAGGATCGGCGGGTACTCGGCGTCCTCGCGGATGTTCTCGTACGGCGCGTACGCCTTCATGTAGGCGTACACCTGCGGATCGTGCAGCGGGTCGCCCCACTCTTCCCACTCGGTCACCGTGAGCGGCAGCGACGGATCGAGGATCGTGGTCAGCGCGTCCACGAACGGCACCTGGGCCACGATCCCGGCGAAGGCGTCCGGGGCCAGGTTCGCCACCGCCCCCATCAGCAGGCCGCCGGCCGAGGCACCGCGGGCCACGAGCCGGTCCGCCGACGTCCAGCCCCGGCCGGCCAGGTGCCGCGCGCAGGCCACGAAGTCAGTGAAGGTGTTGGCCTTGTGCAGCATCTTTCCATCGTCGTACCAGGCGCGGCCGAGCTCACCGCCGCCGCGGACGTGCCCGATCGCGTAGACGAAGCCCCGGTCCAGCAGGGACAGGCGGGGAAGAGAAAACCGGGGATCCGCCGAGATCTCGTAGCTGCCGTACCCGTACAGCAGGCCCGGCGCGCTCCCGTCGCGCGGGGTGCCGCGGCGGCAGACCAGCGAGATCGGGACCCGGGCGCCGTCCGGGGCGGTGGCCCAGTCGCGGAACTGCTCGTAGTCGCCCGGGTTATAGGCGCGGGGCTCACCGTCGCCCGGCAGCGGCAGCACCGGCTGCCGGCGGCGCAGCAGCAGCGTGCCGGTGGCCACGTCGCAGTCGTACACCGAGTCGGGCGTGACCAGCGATGTGTATTGCAGCCGGTACAGCGTGGCGGCCGGGTCGGGATTGCCGCCGGGGGACACGGTGTAGACGGGCTCGGGGAACGCGATGTCGTCCACGCTGCCGTCGGCGCGCAGGATGCGCAGGCCGGTGAGCCCGTCGCGCCGGAGGTAGACGGCGAGGAAGTCGTTGAACGCATCGACGCCGAGCAGCCGGGTGTCCCCCCGCGCCGCGATGAACGTGGTCCACTCGGCGGGCCGGTCGACCGGCGCGGTGGCCAGCTCGAAGTTCTGCGCCCCGTCGTTGTGCAGGATCAGCAGCCGCTCGCTGCCGCCGGTGAGGGCCTGGTGCTCCACCGAGTACTCCACGCCCGGCCGCCGGGGCGCGACGACGGTCAGCTCCCCGTCCGGGGCGGCCGCGTCCAGCAGCCACACCTCGCTGGTCACCTTGCTGGAGGTGGCCACCTGCAGGAACCGCTCGCTGCGGGTCAGGCCCACCCCGACCCAGAACTTCTCGTCCGGCTCCTCGAAGATCACCACGTCGCCGGTGTGCGGTGAGCCGACCGTGTGGCGCCACACCCGCCATGGGCGCCAGGCCTCGTCCACCGTGACGTAGAACAGCGCCGAGCCGTCCCGTGACCAGGCGCACCCGTAGAAGGTGCCCGGGATCTCGTCCGGCAGGATCTCGCCGGTGCCCAGGTCCTTGATCCGCAGCGTGAACCGCTCGTCGCCGCAGAAGTCGGTGGAGTAGGCGAGCCGCCGCGCGTCCGGGCTGACGCTGGAGGCCCCCAGCGAGAAGAAGCTGGAGTCCCCGGCCAGGGCGTTCGCGTCCAGCAGGATTTCCTCGCCCGGCAGCGGCTCGCCCTCGGCCGGCTCCGGCGGGACATCCTCGGCGGGCTGCGCCGGGCAGCGGCACTGCAGGCCGTACTGCTGGCCCTCGACCGTGCGCCGGTAGTACCACCAGGCGCCCTTGCGGGCGGGGACCGACAGGTCGGTCTCCTGGGTGCGGCCCCTGATCTCGCCGAAGATCGTCTCCCGCAGGCCCTCCTGGCCGGCGGTCAGCGCCTCGGTGTAGGCGTTCTCGCCGGTCAGGAACGCGATCGTGTCCGGGTCGTCCTTGTCGCCCAGCCAGGCGAAGGGGTCGGTCACGCTGTCGCCGTGGAAGGTGCGGGCGAACGGCACCTGCTTGGCGGTCGGCACCCGGGGCGGGCTCGTGGGCTCGGCAGTCATAATCCCGAGCTTACTGAGCGTCAGCTAGGGCACGGTGGCACCCTGAAGCTCGGGCAGGGTGGCCAGGGTGGTCGCGGTGTTGCCGGGGTAATCGAGCGTTGAGCGTGAAGTAGATGGTGGCGCCGCCGTCGACGGCGCCTTCGGCCCAGGTCCGGCCGCCGTGGCGCTCGATGATGCGCCGGACGCTGGCCAGGCCGATGCCGGTGCCGGGGAACTCGCCGGCGCCGTGGAGCCGCTGGAACGGCTGGAACAGTTTGCCGGTGTAGGCGGGGTCGAAGCCGGCCCCGTTATCGCGCACGTAGCAGCAGATCGGGGCGTCGCCGGCGGGTGCGGTC
>JBEKCN010000586.1:0-3874 GCA_050014855.1 Streptosporangiaceae bacterium
GCGTGACCGACAGCGGCGATTCCGCCGCCAACGACACCCCCATCACCATCGCCACCTGCGACGGCAGCCCCGGCCAGGACTGGACCGTCACCAGCTCAGGCACCCTGAAGGTCAACGGCAAATGCCTGGACATCTACCGCGACGAGAAAACCAGCAAAGCCCCCGTCGAGCTCTACACCTGCACCGGCGGCGCCAACCAGCAATGGCACGCCACCGCCGGGACACTGGTCAACCCGGTCTCCGGCAAATGCCTCGACGACCCCAGGTTCAACACCACCCCCGGCACCCGACTGGAGCTCTACACCTGCAACGGCGGCGCCAACCAGCAATGGAAAATCCCCTGACGACGCCCGCCGCAGCGCCCGGCCCGCAGCCTCCGCACGCAGATACCACGCCGTCCCCGGCCCGCCCCCCGCCTCACCACCCGGCACCGGGGGCGCAGTCATCGCCTTACGCGCGGTCTCTGCGATGCGCCGTGCACGTACAAGGTCAAGTGCTGCGATGGCTGTGCAACGCCAGCTCGCGCCTGCCCAGCACTTACTCCGCATAGTAGCCTACTACTGATAGTAGTCGTGTGTGTGCAGGGGCGGGAATCACCACCTGGAGGCCACCAGATGCCAGCCGGGACAGCACTGCGTGCCCGGCGGGGCTGGGACGGGCTCATCGTGCTGTGCGCGGTAGCCGCCTATGACGGCATCCGGATGAGTGACTGGCACCTGGCCCAGCACCTGTCGAAGCTGGCCCCGGTGCTTTACGTGGACCCGCCATCATTCCGGCACCCCGCCGCGCGGGGCCTGCGGCGGGCGGGACTGCGGCTGCGGCAGGAGGGCCCGGGCCTGGCCCGGCTCGTCCCCATGGTGCCGCCGTTCCCGGCCCGCCGCGCCGTGGCCGGGACGACAGCCGCCCTGATCCGGCGTGACCTGCGCTGGGCCACCACCCGGCTCGGCGGGCAGGTCAGCGCGGTGCTCTCGGGCTGGCCGCAGTTCCCGGTGTTCGGCGCCTGCGGGGAACGGGTGCGCGGTTACTGGGCCAAGGACGACTTCGCCGCGGGCGCCGCCTTGTTCGGGCTGAACGCCGCCATGCTGCAGCAGCGCGAACGTCAGGTCGCCGCCGCCGCCGACCTGCTGATAGCGGCCAGCCCCGTCGTGGCCGCCAGGTGGCGCAGCCGCGGCCGCGACCCGCTGCTCATCCCCTTCGGCACCGACGCCGCCGCATACCTCGGCACCGACCGCGCCCCGCTGCCCCCCGGCGTCCACCTGCCCGCTCCGGTGGCCGGCTTCATCGGGCGGCTCAACGCCCGCACCGACCTGGCGCTGCTCGAGGCGATCGCCGCCCGCGGCCGCTCCCTGCTCCTGGTCGGCCCCAAAGACCCCGGCTGCGACCAGCGGCGCTTCGCCGCCCTGCAGGACCGGCCCAACGTGCACTGGGCCGGCCAGCAGCCCGCCGCCGCGCTGCCGAGCTACCTGCGGCTGATGGACGTGGGCCTGGTGCCCTACACCCCCAGCCGGTTCAACCGTGGCAGCTTCCCCCTCAAAGCCCTGGAATACCTGGCCGCCGGGCGGCCGGTGGCCGCCACCGACCTGCCAGCCCTCCGCGCACTGGGCACCGACCTGATCCACATCACCGGGCCAGCATCCTTCGCCGACCAGGTCGACCACCTGCTCAGCCAGCCCAGGACCCCGCAACTGGCAGCCCACTGCCAGGCCTTCGCCGCCCAGCACACCTGGGCCCAGCGAGCCACCAGCATCCACCACGCCCTCACCAGCTTCCCGCCACCCGCCGCGGCCACCCAATTGCTTCGTGTGATGCCTCCGGCTTCGACCGCGGAATCCCCGGACGGGAGCCTGATCCCGGAGCCTTGGCAGGGAATCGCAGAACAAGGACCGGGGGGAGCTGGTTATATATGTGGCGATCCGCCCCGTGACTAGGCGGGAAATCCCGCCCACCAGATGGTACGGCCGCCAGGCGCAGAAACAGGTGCCCTGGAGTACGTGGATTCGCCGGCACCTCGCACATTCGGATCAGTCTGTGCTGAGATCTCACGGACTGGACCCGGCGGTCCGGAGCCGGCTACCTGGAGGCGATATTCCCGCAGCGATCGGTGCCCGGCAAAATTCCTTATGAACCGTGCGCGGGAATCCCAGAAGCCGGCTGGCGTAAACTCGCGCAACGAGGCGGCCGGTGACGCTCCCGTGGAATACCTATTAAGCAGGCCCGCGCTAAGGGCCTCACCGTCTTTGGTGCCCCGCCTTTACCTTGCCCGGGTCACCTTGACCCGTGCTCACGCGAACGCCCCAGTACGGGCCGCACAGGACCCGATCAGCCGGCCGCGCAGCCGTACAGCCACTGTGCGCCCCAGAGCCGGTGTGATGGCGCCACCACACCGGTAAGGGTGTCTGATACCAAGCAGCGGCAACGGCCAGCACGGACCCGTCCGCGTCAGCGTCGTTCTGGGAGCCGCTATGGCGGTTGACTGCGCTGCTCCGCTGCCTGTCACAGGTTGATCACGAGTCCGTCGTAGGCAGGCACGAAGGAGACCTCATCCTGGTGCTCGAGTACGTCGGCGGACATGTGGGTGACGATGATGCGCTTGGCGGTGAGCCGGTCCCGATGGGCGTCGAGGCGCTCTACAGCCAGACGGCCGCAAGCCAGATCTCGACGCCGGCGAGGACGAGCAGGACAACGTTCAGCCAGATCACCTTGTCCTCGCCCCGGCTGAGGTGAAGAGAAATCCCGCCGACCTGGATCAGGCCGGATCAGGGCGCCGTCTCATGAGAGCAAGCGCGATTACGCCATCGCTGACGGGCTGGGCACGTGGGGAGCCACGTGACGGGGTATCAGCGCGGTGGCAGGCAGGGATGCACGGACGTAGGCTGATGCCGTGGTAGTCGCACCTGAGGGGCGGCGGATGCTGCGGCTCGAGGCCCGCAACAGCCAAGTCCCGATCGAGAAGAAGCCTCCCTGGATCAAGACCCGGCTGCGGACCGGCCCCGAGTACACGGAGCTGAAGAACCTGGTGCGCCGCGAGGGCCTGCACACGGTGTGTGAGGAGGCCGGCTGCCCGAACATCTTCGAGTGCTGGGAAGACCGCGAAGCGACGTTCCTCATCGGTGGCGACCAGTGCACCCGGCGCTGCGACTTCTGCCAGATCGACACGGGCAGGCCCCAGCCGCTGGACACCGACGAGCCGCGCCGGGTGGCCGCGTCGGTCGCGACGATGGGCCTGGCGTACGCGACCGTCACCGGGGTCGCCCGGGACGATCTGAGCGACGGCGGCGCCTGGCTGTACGCGCAGACGGCGCGGGAGATCCACGCGGCCGTACCGGGCTGCGGCGTCGAGCTGCTGATCCCCGACTTCAATGCCGAACCGGACCGGCTGGCCGAGGTCTTCAGCGCGCGCCCCGAGGTGCTCGCGCACAACATCGAGACCGTGCCGCGGATCTTCCGGAGCATCCGGCCGGGCTTCCGGTACAAGCGCTCGCTGAACGTGCTGACCCAGGCCCGCGCGGCCGGGCTGGCGACCAAGTCCAACCTGATCCTGGGCATGGGCGAACAGCGGCCGGAGATCAGCCAGGCCATGGCCGACCTGCACGCGGCCGGCTGTGACCTGCTGACGATCACGCAGTACCTGCGGCCGACGCCGCGGCACCATCCGGTCGAGCGCTGGGTCAAGCCCGAGGAGTTCGTGGAGCTGCGCGAAGAGGCCCTCGAGATCGGCTTCGCCGGGGTCATGTCCGGGCCGCTGGTCCGCTCGTCCTACCGGGCCGGCCGCCTCTACCGCCAGGCGGCGGAGCGCAGAGCCGCCACCGCTGTGTTAGCCCGGGGGACGACCCCCTGGAACCCCCCGCCGCGCTTCGCGCCCCGCGGAAGTACT
>JBEKCN010000587.1:0-3873 GCA_050014855.1 Streptosporangiaceae bacterium
CTTCCCACCAGACCAGCCGCCTTACGAACGGCCACTAGACTCCCGCCTCCATCTCCCAGGCCATCAGCCGACCTTCACCAACGTCATTATGGGTGCGGGTTCCGGGCCGTTGTGCAGTGGACGGCTCCACCGATCGATCGTTTGCGTCACGTATGCACGTTAAGGTTAGGCTGCGGTCCTGGCGACATCCGCCAGCGGGGCGCTAATACCCGCGAGCTGGCGGTAAGCATCCCTCAGGACCGTTAATTTCTTAAATTCTGCCCCGGGTGGCCGTGCGAGTGCACGCCGGCCATGGGGGCCGTCCCGCGGCTGCGGATCCGGGCACCACATCTCATTGGCCGTCAGCGGATCTTCTCGCGCCCGCTTTGTGGCCCGGCAGCGATTTGAGTCTCAGATCGCCGAACGCATGGACGCCGGACAGGCCGCCGAGTTCGCCGCCCGGGCGGAAGAGGTTGACGAAGCCATCGCCGAAGGCGCCGCCGGTAACGGCTACCAGCGGGCGCTGCGATCATGATCGTCAGGTAAGCGTCCCCGTCACACGGCTCAGGCCCAGCCAGTGAGATCGCGCGCGGCAATGTCCGCGCACCGTGGTGGCGCGCCGGGCCATCGTGTGCCGTTCGTTACCCGGGTCAGGCCCTGGCCTGCTATTGGCTTGCCGTCGCGGCGGCGTGGCTGGTCAGATGAAGACATGGACCCCCTGGACAGCCAGCTCCGTTTCGTGCTCGAGGCCGACCGGCTCAAGAGCGTGCTGCGGCGCAGCACGCTGAACGACGGCTCGCGGCGGGAGAACTCCGCCGAGCACTCCTGGCACCTGGCCCTGATGGTGCTGGTACTCGGCGAGCATGCTCCGCCCGGGACCGACCTGGCCAAGGTGAGCGCCATGGTCGTGCTGCACGATCTGGTCGAGATCGACGCCGGGGACCTCTACGTGTACGCCGACGAGGCCGCGCAGCGCCGCCAGGCGGTCGCCGAGCGCGCCGCAGCGGGCCGCCTGTTCGGGCTGCTGCCCCCCGAGCAGGGCGCCGCGTTCCGCGTGCTCTGGGACGAGTTCGAGCAGCGGATCACCCCCGAGGCCCGGTTCGCCCGCGCCCTGGACCGACTTCAGCCCCTGATCGCCAACTACGAGGCGGGCGGGAAGACGTGGCAGGCCAACGGCATCACCGCGGACCAGGTACTGGAAAGGGCCCGGTTGGTCGAGGACGGCTCGCCGGAACTGGGCCAGTACGCCCGCAACCTCGTCTCCGACGCCGTTCGCCGTGGCATCCTGCTGCCCGCCCCCGCATAATTCCGGAGGTAACGGGCCGCTAGAGCGGGTACGAACCACACGTGAGCCGACCCCTGTCCAGATTGTTCGCGCGCGGAAGCCACGTGAAGAGTGTGCCGGAGGAGAACCTGCGGCGGCGCTTCCCGTTCCCCCGGCCCGTTGACGTCGCCGAGCGCATCGAGCGCGCCCCCGCTCTGGACCCCGCGGTCCGGTCGCTGTCCGGCGGTGTGGTCCGCGCCCTGCCGCCGGGACCGCGGACGGATGCCCTGCACGGCGTCCCGTTCGGCCAGCCCGCCCACCCCGCCCTGGTGCGGCTGCCGCTGGGCTGCTGGACGTCAGCGGCCCTGCTTGACCTGTTTCCCGGCACGGAGCGGGCGTCGCGGACCCTGATCGCCGCGGGCCTGGCCAGTTCGCTGCCGGCCACGGCCACCGGCCTGGCCGACTGGTCCGCGCTGCACCGCCACCAGCAGCGTGTCGGGCTGGTGCACGCCGCCTCCGGGGCGTGCGCGGCCACCCTGTTCGGCGCATCCCTCATCGCGCGGGCCAGCGGGTTCGGGCGAGCTGGCAAGCTGCTGTCCGCAAGCGGCCTGACCGCCGCAACCGTGGGCGGCTATCTCGGCGGCCACCTGGCCCTGCGGCTCGGCGCGGGCGCAAGCCACGCAGAGCCAGTCGGGCACCTGGCCGGACTCGGCTGGCATGAACTGTGCCGGGTCTACGACCTTCCGGACGGCCGGCCGGTACGCCGGCAGCTCGGGTACCTGAGCCTGTTCGTGCTTCGCCGCGGGCCGGACGTCAGCGTGCTGTCCGACCACTGCGCCCATCTGGGCGGTCCCCTGCATCAGGGGCGGGTGCTCACCGGCGAGGGCGGCGACTGCGTGACATGCCCATGGCACGGCAGCACGTTCCGCCTCGGCGACGGCTCGGTCGTGCATGGGCCCGCGACAGCCCGGCAGCCCTCGTTCCGCTGCCGGGTTACCGACGCCGGCATGGTCGAGGTCCAGCCCCGGAACTGATCCGGAGCCCAGCCGGCTGAAACCCGGACGGCTAGAAGAAGATCAGCCGCACGGCGGAGACGACGCCGATGATGACGATGAGCACCCGTAGCGCGGTGGCGGGCAGGCGGCGGCCGTAGCGTGCGCCGATCAGGCCGCCGATCGTGGAGCCGGCCGCGATCAGCGCCGCGAGGATCCAGGCGACGTGCGTGAGCGAGATGAACACGATCGCCGCGACGCCGTTGACGATGACGGTCAGGCCGTTCTTCAGCGCGTTGACGCGCTGCAGCGGCTCGTCCAGGAAGATGCCGAGCAGCCCGATCATCAGCACCCCCTGGGCGGCCCCGAAGTAGCCGCCGTAGACCCCGGACGCACACACGCCCGCCCACAGGCCCGGGCCGCCGTTGCGGCTCACCTCGCTGCGGTGCGCAGCCAGCCAGCCGTTCAGCTTGGGCTGCAGGATGACCAGGACGCAGGCGATCAGGATCAGGACGGGCACGATGACCTTGAAGGTGCTGGCCGGCAGCTTCAGCAGCAGGATCGCGCCACCGGCCGAGCCGGCCGCCGATGCGACACCGAGCCGGGCCAGCCGCCCCCACTGCCCGGTGAGCTCACGCCGGTAGCCATAGGCCCCGCTGGCGCCCCCCGGGACGAGCCCCACGTTGTTGGACACGTTGGCCAGGACCGGCGGGACACCAAAGGCCAGCAGGGTGGGAAAGGTGATCAGGGAGCCGGAGCCGACGACCGCGTTGATCCCGCCGGCGGCGATCCCGGCGGCGAAGACGGCGATCGCCTCGGGTGCCGTTACGTTCAGGGCTGGACCGCCCGCGCTGCCCACCGCGCGTGCCGGTATTCGACCTGCAGGGGCACGCCGAAGCACTTGGACAGGTTCGGCTCAGTGAAGACCTCGGCGATCGGGCCGACGGCCAGCACGGAGCCCCGCCGCAGCAGCATCGCGTGGGTGAAGCCGTCGGGCACCTCTTCGACGTGGTGCGTGACCAGCACCATCATGGGTGCCTTGCCGTCGCGGGCAAGCGTGGACAGGCGGCGGACCAGATCCTCCCGCCCGCCCAGGTCCAGCCCGGCGGCCGGCTCATCGAGCAGCAGCAGCTCGGGATCGGGCATCAGGGCCCGCGCGATCTGCACCCGCTTACGCTCCCCCTCGGACAGGGTGGCGAACCGGCGCCTGATCAGGTGCGCGCAGCCGAGCGCGTCCAGCAGCTCGACGGCCCGGGTGACGTCGGAGGACTCGTACTCCTCCTTCCACCGGCCGAGGATGGCATACGAGGCGGTGAGCACCAGGTCGATGACCTTCTCTCCCGGTGGCACCTTCTCCGCCAGCGACGCGCTCGCCATGCCGATCCGGGGCCGGAGGTCGAACACGTCAACCTCACCGAGCCGCTCGCCGAGCACCTCCACGGACCCCTGGGTGGGGAACAGCGTCGTCGCAGCGACCTGGAGGAGGGTCGTCTTCCCCGCGCCGTTCGGGCCGATCAGGATCCAGCGCTCGTCCTCGTGGGCGGTCCAGTCGATGTCGCGCAACAGCATGGACGTCTCACGGCGGACGCCTACGCCCCGCAACCGCAGGACCTCGTCGGACATCTGGTCCCCTCCCTT
>JBEKCN010000588.1:0-3867 GCA_050014855.1 Streptosporangiaceae bacterium
TGAGCGCCATCCGGCCGCGCGACCACCGGGCTTACCTCGAGCTCGGCGACCTGCGGCAGGTCGTCGGCAATCTGCGAGATCCGCAGCAGCAGGTCCCGTAGCGCGGCGAGATCGGCAATCCGGGCCCCGTGCCGCCCGACCAGGCGAGGAGCGGGTATGGAGCGGATCAGCTGGTCGGCGTCTGCGTCGGTGAGCGGCGCGAGCCGCGCCGCACGGTCAGCCAGCCCCTGATCGGTCGCGCCGCTGAGCCCGAACAGCACCAGCGGGCCCACCACCTGCTCCTGCACCACGCTGACCTTGAGCTCCACGCCACCGGTGACCATCGGCTGCACGATGACGCCGGCGAGCCGGTGGCCGAACCTCTCCTGCAGCGAGCGGAACCCGCGCCGGACCTCGTCCGGATTGGTCAGGCCGGTCAGCACGGCGCCCGCCTCGCGCTTGCGGACCAGGCCGGGTACGTCGGCCCGGAGCGCGACCGGGACGCCGAACCGTGCCGCCGCAGTGGCCGCGGCGTCCTCGGTGGCGGCGCTGGCGTAGCCAGCCAGCACGATGCCGTAGCTGCCGAGCAGCTCGACCGTCGCGCTCAGCGGCAGCCAGCCGCCGTCCGGATGGCGGGACACGAAGCCGGCGACCAGGTCCCTGGCCCGGCCTTCGTCCACGCCGCTCAGGCTGGGCACGGTGCCCGGCGGGATCGCCCGCCATGCCCCGTAGCCAGCGGCGTGGGCCAGGGCGCGGGCCGCGGACTCGGGATAGGCATAGGCCGGCACGGCGGGGCACTCATCATCGGGTCCGTTCAGCAGCCTGACCACCTCCACCTGGTCCAGGACCGCGGCGGCGATCGGCACTGGCAGGCGCGCGGCGGCCACCTCCGGTACCGGGTCACCGCCGGCGGTCGTGGCCGTCAGGGCCAGTACCGCGTTGACGCCCGGGTCGGCACCGGCCAGCTCCAGGCACCGCCGGAACAGGCCCGGGCCCGCCATCACGGTGGTATCGACCGGCCCGGTCACCGTGGCCATCGCGGGGAGCAGCTCACGGAGCGCCCGCTGGGTGTCTTCCGTGAGCACGGCGACCTGCAGGCCCGCGTCGCTGCAGGCGTCGGCGGCGAGGACCGCGGCGCCACCGGTGTTGGACACCACCGCGACCCTGCGTCCGGCCGGCGCCGGCTGGGAAGCGAGCAGGGCCGCGGTGTCGAGCAGCTCGCCCAGGTTCGCGGTAGCGATCACCCCGGCCTGCTCGAACAGCGCCTGCCGGGTGAGCAGCGGGGTGGCTGCCACACCGGCCGCACCGGCCAGTCGCCGGCCCGTCGCAGACCGCGCTGCGGTCACGGTCAGGACGGGGATGCTGCGCCCGACGCGGCGGGCGGTACGCGCGAACTTGGGCGGGTTGCCGATCGACGCCAGGTAGAGCACGGCCAGTTTGGTCGCCGGGTCCGCCTCCCACCACAGCAGCGCGTCCTCACCGGAGACGTCGTCTTCGTCGCCCAGCGAAACAAGCGAGGAGATGCCGATGCCGAGCTGAGACAGGTGCTCCAGCAGTGCGAAACCGAGCCCGCCGGTCGACTGCACGGCCAGGCCGGCGCGGCCCGGCGCGGGGTGCTGGGCGGCGAACGTCGCGTCCAGGCCGATGCTGGTGTCGGCCACCCCCAGGCTGGCCGGCCCGATCATGCGCATGCCGTGGCGGCGGCATATGCCCCGCAGCTCGGCGCGCGCCGAGCTGCTGAGTCCCGCTGCGACGACGACCAGGGCCCTGACCCCCAGCTGGCCGCATTCCTCGGCGATCTCGGTCACCGTAGCTGCGGGCGTGGCGATCACGGCCAGGTCGATGCCCGGCGGCAGGGCGGTCACCAGCGGCACGCAGGGAACGCCGTCCAGTTCCGCCACGGCGGGATTGACCGCGTACACCGGACCGGAGAAGCCGCCGGTCGTGACGTTCCGCAGGATCGATCGCCCGATCGACCGCTCCCGCCGGCTCGCGCCGATGACGGCGATCGAGGCTGGGGTCAGGGCGGGCCGCAGGCTCGCCACGTTGGCCGACCGCTCCCGCTTCGTGACCGCGTCCCGGTAGGCCCCGAGCGTGACATCGGCCTCGCCGGACGGCAGCGGGAAGGTCAGGTCGTAGACGCCGTCCGCCAGGGTGCGCTGGGCCTGCAGCCCGGCGTCAGCGAACACCCTCAGCATTGCTGAGTTCTCGCTCAAGGTCGTCGCTGTGAAGGCGTGCAGGCCCTGGTTGCGGGCCCGGGAGATCAGGTGCTCCAGCAGCAGCGTCCCGACGCCGCGGTTGTGCATATCATCGGCAATCGTAAAGGCGACCTCAGCCGTCCCGGGGATGGGACTCTCGTAGCTGCCGCAGCCGATCAGCCTGCTGTCGAGAAAGGCGAGCAGCGCGGCGTGGTCCGGTCCGGGCTCGCGGCAGATCCGGCGCGCCTCCCGTTCGGCCGCTTTCGGGCTCAGGCTGAAGAAGCGCAGGTAGAGACTGTCCGGCGACATCTTTTCGTGCAGGTCACGGACCGTGTCGAAGTCGTCCGGCCGGGCGGACCGGATGAGGATCGTGGTGCCGTCGGTCAGCAGAGCGTAGACGCCGCTCTCAGCGTCGGTGCTCACGTCGCTTCTCCCCGGTCCCCGGACGGCTGACGGTAAGGCGGTCACCTGACATTATGGGCGACCAGGGGAAGCCGGGGGTGCTATGTCACATTCCATTGAAACGTGGTGCCCAGCCCGCCGCTCTCGCCCCGGCTCAGCCTTCGGCGCGCTTGCGTTACCGGGTACCTGAAATACGCTCAGCCTTCGGCGCGCTTGCGTTACCGGGTACCTGAAATACGCTCAGCCTTTGACGCGCTTGCGTTACCGGGTACCTGAAAGACGACGTCGCCGGTTACGGCGGCCTGGGCGAATTGTTACACTTCGATCGCTCTCAGTTACAGAGTAACGCGGGGCTGCCCGGTCCGGGCTGAGCGTCGCTCACATCCCGAAGCGCTCAGGCTGAGGCGCTCAGGCTGAGGCGGCGAGCAGTTCGCTGCCGGTCACGAACATGTATCCAGCATCCATCATGGACCCGACCAGCCGGTCGAGCTGCTGCATGAGGGTGGCGTTCGGCTGCGGGCCGCCGTCGTGGGCGAGCACGATGCTGCCGGGGGAGGCCCGCTGCAGGGTCTCGTCGACGTCGACCTTCGCGTTGCTGCCGGTGATCCCGGCCGACCACAGCATGACCGCGTAGTGCAGCCTCGCGCACTCGGCCAGCCCGACGCTGTCGATGCGGCCGTACGGCGGCCGGCACAGGGTCGGGGCCCGGCCGGTCAGCTTGGTCAGCAGCTCGTGGGTGCTTCCCAGGCTGGCCCGGTCGAACGCCTCATTGTGCTGGGTCAGATCGCTGTGTGCCCAGGTGTGGTTGGCCAGCTCGTGGCCTTCGCCCACGGCCTGGACGGCCGCGCTGGGATCGGCCTTCGCCCGCTCGCCAACCAGGAAGAAAGTTGCCTTCGCGCCGCGCCGCTGCAGCATGCGGTGAACCTGCGGCGTCCACTCCTGGGTCGGGCCATCGTCGATGGTGAGGGCCACCAGCCGCTCGGCCGGTGCGGTCCGGAACGTCACCGTTGCCTGGTATGCCTGCGAACCCGGCGGGCTCGCCGTCCGCGCCGTCGGGCTCTCGGTGACCACAGCCGGTTCGGCGGTGAGGCCGGCTGCGGCCCCGGCGGCACCTCCCGCGGTCAGCAGCCCCATCCCCGCGAGAAACTTGCGGCGGTCCATGAGCTCAGTTTCAGCCATATTTCAGGCCGTTTCAAAACTCGTTACGATCAGGGTGGCGAAATAAGGCGAATACTTGCGAAAACTCCGCCGTCCGCCGTCCATGTGCGGGCACGGCCAGCCGGGCGCG
>JBEKCN010000589.1:0-3865 GCA_050014855.1 Streptosporangiaceae bacterium
GTCCCGGGTAGGGATGGGGTCGCCGTGCGGATCGATCCGCGGATCACCCAGCCTGGCCGCGACCGCCTCGCACAACCCGGGTGAGACGGCGTGCTCCAGCACCTCAGCCTCGTCGTGAACCTGGTCCCAGGGCAGCCCCAGGGCTTCAGCCAGGAACGCCTCCAGGAGACGGTGCCGGCGCACCACGCCGAGCGCCGCCCGTCGGCCGGTCTCGGTCAGCCGGACGCCCCGGTAGGGAACGTAGGCGACGAGCCGCAGGTCATCTAGCTTCTTCAGCATCCCCGAGGCCGACGGCGCCGTCACACCCAGCCAGCTGCCCAGGGCGCTGGTGGTCACCGGATCACCCGCCTCTCCTTGCAACCGGTAGATGGCCTTGAGGTAGTCCTCCACGGCCGGGGAGAACGAGCGCACCGGATTCACCTGTCCTATCTTGCCAGACCTGGTTTTGGCATACCTAAATTTTTCGCTCCTCAGGGTGTGTGACATCCGTCATGCCGAGGTCGGGATTCTGCACACCTCACAAAATGCCGGCCGCTGCCTAGCGTTAGGGGCATGGCGAACAACGTTCCGCAGCAGCAGCAGCCAATCCGCAACCGACACCACCTGGCGGCGCTAGCGATGATCGCGGTGTTCGACATCGCCGGGCCGCTCATCACCTACTCGGTGATGCGCCACACCGGGCAGGGCGCAGTGCCGGCCCTCATCCTCAGCGGCATCTTCCCGGCGGTCGGGGTGATCCTCGGTTTCGCGCGTCACCGCCAGGTGGACGCCGTCGGGATTCTCGTCCTGGCCGGGGTGGCCGTTGGCACGGTCCTCGGCCTGGTCAGCGGCAGCGCCCGGCTGATGCTCGCCGAGGGCTCGGCGCCGACCGCGATCTTCGGTCTCGCGTGCATCGGCTCACTGTGGACCAGCCGGCCACTGATCTTCCGGTTCGCGCTCGAATTCGTCGGCGCGGACACCCCCAAGGGACGTGACTTCACCGCCCACTGGCGCTACCCGGGATTCCGCCGCGTCTTCCGGCTCTTCACGGTCGTCTGGGGGGCCGCCTACCTGGCTGAGGCGGCCGTGCGGGTGATGATCGTCGAGATCGCCCCGGTGGGAACCGCCCTGCTGGTGTCCAAGGTCATGCCCTACGCGGTGGCCGCGCTGCTGATCGTCTGGACGCAGGCTTACGGCAAGCGGGCCAGGCGCCGCGGTGCGCGGCTTACCGCGGCCCCGGTCAGTGCCGAGCCCGGCCGGACGCCGGAACTGCAGGAGGTGCCAGCGTAGACGGCTCAGCTTCGGGTCATCAGGCCGCTGAGGACACCGGAGCGGTAAGCTGAATTACCGAGGATATTTCGCACGTCGGCAGTCGCGTCGGCGCCGCCCTTGGCGCACCACGACACCGTCCCTTCGCGGGACGGGGACGGGCCTTCGATATGGCACCGGCCGGTATCCAAGACGCCAAGATCATTTCCGCTGAGGCTCCCCAGGCTGCTGCGGACGGCAGCCCACGTCTGACCCTGGACCCCGCGCTGCCGCAGCGGGGAGGCATCAGCGGTGGCTGGTGGCCGCGCTCCCGGGACGCCGGGGCCGAGCTTCCCGCGATGCTCACCGAGCTGAGCCCGCTGGCCGGGCGGGTCAGCAGGGTGGCGGTGCAGGCGGACGCGTTCGGCAACATCCCCCATCAGCTCATCGTCGGTGGCCGCAAGGTACACGTCGCCTGGTTCAGGGCGATGGACCCCCACACGATCAGCCTGACCATGGCCGGACGCGACCGCCTCACCCTGCTGGTGGTCCCGCCGCAAGCCACCCCGGCCAGCGGGGCCGAGGCACTGAGGCTGGCCGCCGACGGCCACTCCAGCCGGCGGCCGGAGGAAATCCTGGCCGCCGCCGGCGTCGAGTCCGGCTACCGGCAGGCTCCCGCCCCGCCGCTGAAGATGACCGGCTGACCCGGAGCCGGTCACCACGCCGAGGAAATCCGGCCTGCTGTGACCGGTCCGCGATGCCGGGTTGTCCTCGACGATGGTCCAGGTCACGTCCGGCGTGAGCAGGTCGGGTACCCGGGAGCCGGTCGCCCGGGTCCGGCACCCAGGCCGCTGGAGTTACCGTTCCGCCGCTGGTGTCTCGAGCGTGGTGCCGAGGCCGGTGGCCGGGCCGGTGCCATTGACGGGTCCCGGCCGGGCGGGGTGGCGGCGGGCCGCGGTGCCGGCGTGACCGGCCCCGGCCGTGGCGGCTGGCCCGGGCTGGCCGCCTCGGACTGGGACCCGTTCGAAGAAGCGGAGCATTTCCACCGGGAAGGGCAGCATGAGGGTGCTGTTCTTCTCGGCGGCGATCTCGACGACGGCCTGCAGCAGCCGCAGATGCAGAGCGCCCGGGTCGGCGGACATCACGGTGGCGGCCTGAGCGAGTTTCCCGGCCGCCTGGTATTCACCGTCCGCGGCGATGATCCGGGCCCGCCGTTCCCGTTCGGCTTCGGCCTGGCGGGACATCGAGCGCTTCATCGATTCCGGCAGCGAGATGTCCTTGAGCTCCACCCGCTCCACGCGGACGCCCCAGGGCCCTTCGGTGGGGGCGTCGATAATGTCCTTGAGCCGGTCATTGATCTCGGCGCGTTCGGACAGCAGCTGGTCCATGTTGCTTCCGCCGATGACGGATCGCAGTGAGGTCTGGGCGACCTGGGACATGGCGTAGCGGTAGTCCTGGACGTTGATGACCGCTTTAAACGGGTCGACGACCCGATAATAGATAACGGCGTCCACCCGCATGGTGACGTTGTCCCGGGTGATGGTCTCCTGGCCAGGTACTGCCGCCGCCATGATCTGCATGTTCACCTTGCGCAGGCGGTCGGTGAACGGGTTGACCCAGACGAGGCCCGGTGCGCGCACGCCAGGCAGCGCCCGGCCCCACCGGAAGACGATCCCCAGCTCATACTGATTGATGATCTTGAAACCAAGCATTGCCGCTATCTCATCTCCGGCCCGGCAGGCTGCCGCGCCGCCGAAATCGCCGCGGCGCCGCCGCAGTCGTCATGCTGGTCGAGGAAGTCGTGGACAAATTGCCCGTAACGCCGCTCGCTCTGGGTGAATGCGTTCGCCGCCCCGCATCCGCCGCAGCGGAGGTATGTGGCGGCGTACGGCTGGTGGACTGCCACCCGTTGCGCCGGAACGGCTCCTCGGTCAAGGCGGGCAGGCGATGCGGCGGTGACGGGGCCAAGAGGCACAGCCGACTCCTTCAATGGCCCGGTTGGCTCGCCGTCGCGGCCGCTATCCCTGGACCTGCGACCAGCCTATACCTGTCGCTCAAAACAAGCAAAATTATTCTTGAAATTATGGTAGGTATTGACCGTGGGGAACTGGACGTTCTTGACCAATCACGCCCGGGTACTGCTGTGTATCGCCCAGGACCCGGGAGCGCGCCTGCGGGATATCTCTGCTGTCCTGGGCATCACCGAGCGCAGCGCTTACGCGATCGTCACCGACCTGATCCAGTCCGGCTACGTCACCAAGGTCAAGGACGGCCGCCGCAACCGCTACGAGATCCGGGCGGAGCTGCCCCTTCCTGAGCCCGCCAGCCGGCAGCCCTCCATCGGCGAGCTGCTCGCTCTCCTGACGGGCACCCGCCCGACATGGCGGGCGCCGGCCCGTGACGAGAAATGACCCGGCGGGCGCAGGATCTGTCGCAAAAACCGGCCCGGGCCCGGCCGCGGAGGAGCCGCGCCAGCCAGGCGCTATAGCGGTTCGGTGACCCATTGCCAGTGGCCTGTCTCATCATGTTCAGGCCGCACCAGGAAGGCGCCGGATGCATCGGACAGCTGGGCGATGATACGGATCAGCTGGCGGTGAAAGTCATCGGCTGGATGCGTGCCGTGCTCCCGGCCAGGGTC
>JBEKCN010000590.1:0-3857 GCA_050014855.1 Streptosporangiaceae bacterium
GAAAGCCATGGCGCAGCTACAGGGGTGGGCAAATCACATCAGCTTTTGCGCCGACCACACCTATGTGGCGTGTCCCGATGCCGGAGACGATTTCTTCGACTGCTGGGGTGAGCCCTCTCGCACTGGCCCTGACCGGATGCTCATCTGCTCAGGAGAAGGGAACTACCCGGTGGCGAACTGCTACCGCTGCTCCCTCGAGTTCGAAGGCAAAATATATCCGGACACTGCGTGCATCGGGATATATGCGCTTAACGGTGTCTGCCATCAGTCAGCAAACTGCTTCCTGATTACCGCGGGAGTCACTCTTACGTTCGAGGTTCGCGGTTACTGGTTCACCCTGCTGGCGTACGGGACGTACGGGAACTTCTATACCTTCTGGGCCAAGTTCCTGCAGTGCTCGCTGGCGGCAGGGGCGGAGGTCCCGGCAAGTGGGGAGATAGCCGTGGCCATCAATCCGTCCCTGCCCAATCAGATCCGCAGCCTCTACGAGGCGTCAGCGAATGAGGTACCAGCGCCGTCCCGCAACGAGATGCTCATCCGGGAAGCGGCTCTGGTGACCAGGTTCTACGCGCCTGACATCGACCCCGCCCGGTTCAGGGACCTGCACGCGGGGCTGCTGGCGGCCAAAGATGCAGCGATCGCGAGCGGGCTGACAAGGGCGGAGCTCGCCGCGAGGCTGAATGCGGTCGCAGCTGAGTATCAGGGGATTCTCGCTGAGCGTCTGGGAGCAGCCGTATACGAGAGGCTCATGGGGGTCCCGGCGGGCGAGAGGGTCGACATCATTGAACCGGGGCTGCAGGCCGCCGCCGGCGTTGAGAGGCCCGGGTCAGCGCCGGAAGGCAATGCATAGGCCAGCGGGCAGGCGGACAAGATGTATCTCGATTACCGGATATGTCCGTGACCTGAGAGGCACGGATCACGCGGCGGTTCAGTACTCTGTCACATGACATACTCAGAGTTGTTCCAGACCGACCGAAAGTCGGACCGCCGTAGCGGCGCGCCTTTTGGCCCGACGAGCATCCGGGTACACCTTAACGTCATGGTCAATCCCGAGCGCCGCGAGTGCCCAGTCCAGCCGCTGCGGCGCGGCCTGCAGGAACCGGTCCCTGGCCTCGAAGCTGGCCACGATCGGGCAGGCCCCGTACAGGACGTCTCCGGCGTTCTTGCGGACCAGGCCGTAATTGACGCTCTATACGGAGAATCCGTGCAGGGCGAATCCGCCCGTGGTGCAGAACCCAATCACGCCGAGCCAACCGTCACAGCCGGGCTGGCCCGCCAGCCACGCCCGCGCCGCGTTAACCTCGTCGAAGGTCTGGCCCCGGCCGGCCCGCAGGTCACGGAATATCCTCAGCAGGCACGCTGACGGCCGCCTCCAGAAGCCCAGATCTACCGATAAGGCCAGGTACCCGGCACTGGCCAGCCACTCCGCCTGCGCCTCCAGCCCGCTGTAGCCCTGCCAGCCGCCGGTGATCACGATGCTGCCCGGCTCGACGGCACCGGTGACGAACGGGTTCAGCGACTCGGCCGAGGCGTCTTCCAGCACCGCCATCCGGCACCGGCCGATCCCGTTCGGGGTGCCGGCCTCGACCGCGATGCCGGTGAGCACCTTCTTGCCGCGCGCCCGGCCGCCGCGCAGCCCCGGCTCCTGCCCGCCGATGAACGTCTCGTCCACCTCGACGGTGCCTGTGAGCCGGTCCCGGCCCGGCCGTACCAGCACCGACCGCAGCCGGTGCAGCATCGCCCACGCGGTCGGTTACGAGCCGATCTCCAGTGACCGGTGCAGGCTCTGCGCTGAGATGCCGTCCTTCTGCGTGGCGAACAGCCAGCACGCGGTAAACCACACCGTCAGCGGCGTCCGCGTCCGGTCAAAGATCGTGCCCGCCGTCACCGAGGTCCGCCGCTTGCAGCCCGCGCACTCATAACGGCCATCGCCCAGCCGCCAGCCCCCCGCGTGCCCGCACGACGGGCAGGCGAAACCGCCAGGCCAGCGCAGCCAATCCAGGTAATCCAGGCGTCGGTGCGGAACCATGCCTGGAACTCGCCCGTAGACCGCGGATAGTGCGTACCCGCGCGAGGATGCTGCGCGCCCGCAGGCTACTCCGGTTAAGTGAATAGCCCAGACGGCGGTTATGCAGAGGCATAACCAGAACATCCACGGCGAGCTGACCAAGCTTGCGGGTTCAGGGCTTAATGTACAACTCGTGAACGTGCCCGCCGGTGTCAATGAAATTGACGTGCTGGCTGCCGTCGCCTTGCGAGTACCCATCGAGTCGACTGAGGCCGGAGAGCAGCGTGGCCGGGGCCCCACCGGCAAGCTTGGTTAGGCCTTTATCCACCCACTGGGCCGCCGGATCCGTACTCCTGTACAACTCGTGAACGTGCCCGCCGTCGTCAATGAAAATGACGTGCTGGCTGTTGTCGCCTCGCGAGTACCCAACGAGGCTAATGCTTTGGGGGCTGGGGCCCCGTCGGCAAGCTTCGTTAGGTCGTTGTCCACCCACTGGGCCGCCGGATCCGTACTCCTGTACAGCTCGTGAACGTGCCCGTCGGCGTCAATGAAAATGACGTGCTGGCTGTTGTCGTCTTGCGAGTACCCAGCGAGTGTGCCGCTGTCATCGTTAGTCAACCCAGCCGGGGTTCCTTTGGCAAGCGCAGTTAGGTCGTTGTCCACCCACTGAGCTGCCGGATCCGGACTTCTGTACAACTCGTGAACGTGCCCGCCGGCAAGGAAATTGACGTGCTGGCTGCCGTCGTCTTGCGAGTAACCATCGAGTGGAGTTTGGAAGGCCGGGGTTCCATGGGCGGACCAAGTTAGGTCGTTCTCCACCCACTGGGCCGCCGGATCCGGACTCCTGTACAACTCGTGAATGTGCCCGTCTTCGTTGTCAGTACCGACATTATTAAAAATAGCGTGCTGGCTGCCGTCGTCTTGCGAGTACGCAGCGATGGCAATGAAGCCTCTGCTTCCGAGGTTGTTGACCACCCACTGGGCCGCCGGATCGGGACTCCTGTACAACTCGAGAACGTTCCCAAAGCCGTCAATGTAATTGACGTGCTGGCTGCCGTCGGCTTGCGAGTAACCATCGATTAGACTGATGGCCGATCCTTCCGCAAGACTGCCCGCACCGGCAAAGTCGGTTAGGTCATTGTCCACCCATTGGGCCGCCGGGTCCGGGCTCCTGTACAACTCGTGGACGTGCCCCTGGCCGTCAACGAAATTGACGTGCTGGCTGCCGTCGCCTTGCGAGTAACCATCGAGTGCGGCCATCGGGAGGTTTTCATCTGCACCGCCGACTGCGGCCAGTTTTCCACCGGCAAACGCGGTAAGATCGTTGTCCACCCACATCATAGTATTCCTTTTCGGTTTTGGCCTGGCTCTGTGATGCTCGGCTCTGTGATGCTCGCGACTGACAAAACTTCAGAACAAGTAATATATTGTTGCCACCCTCCCGGCCCAGGGGGTCATCGGCGAAGTCGTGGCACAGCAATCATCAGCTCCTCCCTGGCCCTGCGAGGCAAAAGAACTAGAAGTAAACTATACATTGCGGCGGAAATCGTAAACGGTTTGAGCAGGAATCTCCACGTCCAGGCCCCAAGTGCTTCCAGCGGTATTTACTGACGGGCTTGAATATCACCACGAAATTTCCTGAACTGGCATCGGTTTTATTTCCCCGCTTCCCCCGCTCTACTCGCCGCAACCGCCGGGCTGCGCCCTCCGCCGCCCGGAAAACAACACGGTGGCTTTCAACCTCAAACGCTTCACTCGCCATCCAGCGTCTGCAAGTGGGCTAGAGTGTTGGAAACCTGTGGCCATGAAGTTAGGGATCTATAACCGGGTAGTGAGCAGTGACCGCTCT
>JBEKCN010000591.1:0-3848 GCA_050014855.1 Streptosporangiaceae bacterium
AGGATGGCCTGGATCGCAGCCTCAGGATGGGACACCATTGACACGTGCGATCCCGCGACCTCGGTGATCGTCGAGCCCGCCCGCTCGGCCATCCTGCGCTGCGTGGCCGGGGGTATGACGCGGTCCTCGGTTCCGACCACGGCCCAGCTCGGTATGCTCTTCCAGGCCGCCGTCTCCGTCCCCGCGGTGTTCGCGCCGAGCGTGATCGGACGCTGGCTCGCGACAATCAGCCACCGGTCGGCCTCGGGAAGGTCCTGTGCGAAGGCATCGTGGATAGTCGATGGCTTGAGGAACGCCTCGGCGTCTCCTTCGGGAGCTCCGGGATAGCCGGCGATGTCCAGCACCGCCGTCGGGTCCGGAACGTCTAGCGCAGAGCCCGAGCCGCCGAGAATCTGGAAGACAGCCTCGCCTACCTCAGGAATAAACGCGTCGACGTAAACGAGGGCCTTGACGTCGCCGCCAGCTGTCCCGGCATTGGTAATTACCACGCCCCCGTATGAATGACCGACCAGGACGACAGGACCGGTCGTGCGTTGCTTGAGGAACGACGCGACGTACTCGGCATCTCCCGCCACTCCGTGGAGGAGATTGGGCGGCGTGAGGACAGTGAAGCCCTGGCTCTGGAGCTCGGTCGAAACGGCGTTCCAGCTCGCTCCATCTGCCCATGCTCCGTGGACCAGGACGATGGTCGGCTTCGGCATATCGCTCCCCCTTTTCGAGCCTGGCAGATGCCCATAACTCGCATAAGCATACAGTCGGGGCCTCGCTCGTCTTTGGGGGGCATGGCCCTGAGCTGTGGATCTGCGGCGCGTAGGCATTCTGGGTGGCCCGAAGCGCGTCGGCCCGGCGGCGGCGCTCGTCGTCCCTGAGTTCCGGGGCAGGCGCTGCCGCTGCTCGATTCTGGAGCGGGAGATCGCCGACGCTCTGGGGAAGCTCGCCACCGGGGAACTGAAAACGGAAGCCAGGTCGGGCCATCAACATGGCCTCTGACCTGCTGTCGAAGGTAGGTTTGGGTGGAGCCAAGAGGACTCGAACCCCTGACCCCCTGCTTGCAAAGATCGTGGCGAGGACGGCCCGACCTACGTAAACGCAGGCAGCTGCCCGAAATGTGTGTCCGTGAGCGACCGTGATTCACCCTCGACCACCGTCCGGTCGGGCACGCCACGGGCACGCCTATGGGTCTCCAAAGTGGAAATAGCGGATCTGCCGGCGAAGCCTCCGGGCAGGTATCGAATGAGGTCAAAGCCCGTTCCCAGGCAACATGCAGTAGTTCGGCAGCACGCAGCTCCACCACGTTGGCGGGGCTGCTTCCTCCTGTGCCGCCCCGCCCAGGGTGTGCGCTTTTCGCGGCTTTCACCTTGCCGCGTTGTGGCGTCGCGCCATCCGCCATTCGATGAATCCGCGGAAAGAAGGAGTACATCGTGAGCGACGTCTCGTCGAGGGTTTCAGGGACTGCCCCAGGTCAGCGGCAGCTGAACGGACCTCAGACATCCGGTCGTGAGTACCGGAATCTCTCGGAACCTACCCACGCCTTCGTGCGCGATGACGACGTCGAGGTACCAATGCGTGACGGGACCAGGTTGCTGACGGACGTCTACCGGCCGCAGACGGAGGGCGCGTATCCGGTGCTGGTTGCAGCTTCGCCTTACCCGCGGCAGATTCAGGACCTCGGCGCACCGATGGGATTCATCGAAGCCGGGGCGAGCGACTTCTTCGTCCCTCGCGGCTACGTTCACGTGATCGCCAACGTCCGCGGGACCGGGGGTTCCGAGGGGACCTTCAATTTCATGGACGCCCAGGAGCGTAGCGACATGCACGACCTCGTCGAGTGGGCTGCCGCCCAGCCGTGGTCGGACGGCAACGTCGGGATGATCGGAATCAGCTACTTCGCCATGAGCCAGGTGGAGGCTGCCGTCGAGCAACCGCCCCACCTGAGGGCGATTTTCCCGGTGGCCACGACGAGCGACTTGTATGAGGCTGCGCTCCACCACGGCCTGCTGAACTCGACTTTTGTCACGCCTTTCCTGTCAATGGTCGGGATGACCTCAGGCCACGGCGACAAGCTGTGGCGCGGCACGGTCGTCAACGCCGCCAGGCACGTGCTCAACATGCCCCGGCTGCACAAGAAGTTCGCGACGATGAACGGCGAGGCTTTCATCGGGGTTATGAAGGCCGCATTGAAGCTGCACCACGACCCGCATCCCTGGGACGATCTGTGGCGGTCCGTTGCCGTCGAGCACCCGGTGCGTGATGACTGGTGGGAAGAACGCAACCTGGTTCCGCAGCTGGACAAGGTGACCGTTCCCGTATACCTGGGCTGCGACTGGGAGAACGTTCCCTTGCATCTGCCCGGCACGTTCCAGACCCTCGCTGCCCTGACCAGTTCTCCGAACGTCCGGGTCACCCTGCTGGGAGACTTCGGCCTGACCTGGCCGTGGGAGAGTCTTCACGTCGAGGCCCTCGCCTGGTTCGACCACTGGCTCAAGGGCGCCGACACCGGCATCCTCGACGGGCCAGCCATCCGTTACTGGCTCCCAGTCGCCGATGAGTGGCGGACCTCCGAGATCTGGCCTCCGCCCGAGGCCACCTGCCGTGCGTTCGCCCTGAACGTCGACGGCTCGCTGAATCCGGCCGAAGGCGAGTCGGGCGCTGCGGACTACCTGACCCTGGGCGGGGGATTGAACCGGGGCCAGGCCAGTCCCACCGACCCGCCGGGCTACCTGACGTGGACGAGCGATCCACTGGACGAGGGCCTGGATATGGCCGGGGACATCGAGCTTCGCCTCGAGGCCCGGAGCACGGCGGCAGATACGGCGTGGATCGCCACCCTCCAGGACGTCGAGCCCGACGGGACCTCCCATGACGTCACCGCCGGGTACCTTCGTGCCAGCCTCCGGAGGGTCGACGAGGACGCCAGTCGTGTCGGCGCCCCCGTCTTGCCCTGCCGGGAGGCGGTCGCGGTCCCGATCGGCCAGGACGTCCAGTACCGCATCCCCCTTGTGCCGAACGCCCGGCGGTTCAAAGCCGGGCATCGCATCAGACTGCACCTGACCAGCGATGACCAGGATCCAAAGGCGCCAGCCATCATGGGCTTCAGGCACGCAACAGTGGGCACAAGCACGATCAACTCGATCCGATCTGAGTCCCGGCTACTTCTGCCAGTCCTCCCCAAGCTGGTGCCGTAGAAGTGCCTCATCCGATAGCTGCCGAAAACCGCTGGGAAGGGCGGGACTGTCAACGGTGGCGCTTGCGCCATCGCGTAGCGCCGTCCTACGCTCGGGTGACCGGGCCGGGTAGCAGCAGGAAGCCTGGGCACTGCTCACTCTCCACCAGTTGCTGCGCATGGCCATGGTCACCGCCGTCGAGACCTGCCCGGGCACTGACCCGGACCGGGCCAGCTTCACCACCGCCATGGAAGCCGCCCGCGATCATCTCACTGCAGCCCGCAGCATCTGCCCCGACGGTCCCGCTGACCTGCCCGGCGCCATCGGCCGGGCCGTCCTGGTCAAGCCACACAACATGCTGACCCAGCTAGCCGAGTGGACCCGCCTGGGCTTCCTCACCCGCACCAGCGCCGGGACCTACGCACTCGCCACTCCGCCCTAGATCCCCGGCGGTCCGCCGGAGCAGCTTCGCCGGCTCAGTCTCCTCGCCCCCGGCACGGCCGGCGCTCACGTGCTGACCCACGCCAGAATCTGATCGTTCACCGCTGCCGGCTTCTCGACATGCAGGAAGTGGCCGGCGCCCTCGACAACCTGCATCCTCGACCCGGTCGCGAGGTGCCGCTCGGCGTCCTCGACGAGGGCGAGATCGATGCAGCCGTCGCGGTTCCCGTGCAGGTACAGGGT
>JBEKCN010000592.1:0-3845 GCA_050014855.1 Streptosporangiaceae bacterium
AGCTCATGCTGGCCTGCCGGTCCCGTGCGCGGACGGGACCGCGGGCCACGCAACCGGGATTCCCCGCTTCCCGGCCGTGCTAGTTCCATGGCATTCGAACCTGTACCTGAACGGCCGGCGAAACGCGCATAGCAATACGCTCTTCCCTAGTGGTTCCGCCCCAGATACCGTGCGGCATCGTCTCCAGGGCCTAGGACAAGCAGCTTTTGTCGACCTCGCAGCGGCCGCAGACCGCCTTCGCAGAGCTAGCCTGCGTCGACTTCGCTGGCCCTGCGGGCTGATCCCCGGCGGGAAGCCGCCTCACCCACCCCGGCAGGGACCGCGGTCCGCAGCCACGCCACGAACGAGACAAAGAACGGCAAGCTCACCTCGTCCCAGGCCATCCCAGCCGCAGTCAGGTATTCCCACCAGCGGGCCAGCGAGGTGGCATAAGAACGGACCGTGTTCGGCGAGGACTGCTGGGCCACTCGCAAGAACTCCAGGTACTCCTCGGCCGGGCCGACCGGCAGATGGTCCTCGCCCACCACCGTCCAGATCCGCTGGCCTCCAGGCATGACACGCTGCACCCCCATGCCCGCAGATCATGCCGACGTCAGCGACGTTTGGTGTGGGACCTTGGATAACGACACGCTGACGCGCGAAAACAGATGCTCATGCCACGTTGGCTGACGTTACGGACGGGCGGCTGGGGACCCCGGATAGGTCGATCCCGAGCACCTGCGGCGTGCCCGCCGGGGGCAGGGGATCTGCAGCAGGACGCGCAGCGCGGTAAGGCAGCGCCGATGCCGGGATCGCGGTCCGCTTCCCGCCGTCGCGTCGATGTGCCATCGCGGCATCCGGCGCGGGCGAGCAGGCGGGCGGCGGTCCTGGATCGGCCGCAAGGGCACGTGCCGGCAAGCCCCCGGTCACCTCGGACAGAAGGACGAGCAGCGCTTCCTTGCCCTGTGCCGTGCCAAAACTCATCCACGGCGAGCAGAGTATGATAATCGTATGAAACGCATAACGGTGAGTCTTCCCGACGAGCTCGTCGAGAAGATCCGGCGCGCGGCCGGAGGCGAGCGGCAGGTCAGCTCGTATGTGGCCACGGCGCTGGAGGACTACCAGGAGCGCGAGAATCTCGACGACATCCTGACCGCCTGGCGCGCGGAAACGCCGGTGCCCGAGGAGGTTCGGCGGCAGGCCGAAGCCGAACTGGACCGAGCCGGGCTGACCGGCCAGCCTGAGCGTGGTGACAGGAAGGCCGGATGAGCGCGACCGCGACGACCGGGCTCACGCTCGACACCGGCGCGCTCCTGGCGCTTGACCACCCCGCCAAAGCCCTGGCCATGCAGGCGCGCCTGGAAGCGGCACGGCAGCGCGGCGGCACCATCTGCATCCCCGCCGAAGCCGTCGCGCAGGCGTGGCGCGGCCCACGCCAGGCCCGCCTCGCCCGGCTGCTGAAGTCCCCCGACATCGACATCGCGGTCATGACGCTCAGCGTGGCCCGCAGCATCGGGCTGATATGCGCAGACATTGACCACGATGACATCGTCGACGTCCATGTCGTGCTCTGCGCCCGGCAGCGCCACCACGCCATCGTCACCAGCGACCCCCGCGACATCGCCCGCATCGACCCGGCCGTCCCGCAGATCCTTGTCTAACTCAACGGCAGACCGCCTGTCCGTACAAGCGGATGACCAGCGGCTATTGGTCGGGCGCGCATGGAAGGCACGGCGCAGCCTGGCCTGACGTCGACGACGTGGTCGGCGTTGGGCGATGAGGTCCCGGTCATGCTCGACGGCCACGACGGTCGAGCCGTGCGCGAGCAAGCCGTCGAAGACAGCGAGCAGGGTCTGCATGTCGAGCCAAAGCAAACGGCCCGCATAGCCGAGAATTCGCAGCTAGCGGGCCGTTTTCGCAGGTGGTGGCAGGTGATGGATTCGAACCATCGAAGGCGAAGCCGACGGTTTACAGACCGCCCATGCTGACCCCGGTACGGCGAGTTCGATACCGCACCAGGCCGATCCCCGGCTGACCGCAGCATGGGCGGCATCGCATATCTCCCCAAGCAGCCAGGCTGGGGAAGGCCAGGGCAGCGGGCAGGACAAACGCGGTGCAGGTGATCGCAGCGGCAGCTAACCGTGGCGCTGCAGGGCTGGTCAGAGACATGAGTCAGGCTCCTCAGGTCATAGCCGGAGGCTCCGGCGGCACAGCATCCGCCACATCCCTGGGTACAGAAGGCATCCGGGGGTGCGCCGGATACAAACGACAGGATTCGCCGCGCCCAGGTCGCGCGCCAGGGCCAGCGGCCCGGCCACGGGGGACCTTAGTCATGTCCCGGCGGTCATCGATGCTCCAGGCGATGAACGTGGCGCCGTCTGCCACCATCGTGCCCCGCCCGATGTCGACCAGGAACGGGTTCTCGTGCGCCAGGTCCGCGCCGAAGTTGGAGCCGGTCTGCTCGACATCGCGCATCCGGTAACCGAGGGCACGCAGGTAGCCGACGACGTAGGAACTGTCACCCATGAGTTCCAGATAGAACTTGATGTTAGTGAGACGCCGGATCGCGCGCTGCACCCAGTGGCGCAGGCCATACAACGGATAGGCGCGGCCGGGTGTGATGAACCGGCTCAGCACGTGCGGGACCGTGAGCACGACGGCGGCTCCCAGCAGGATGGCCCCGATGAACAAGACGGCGGAGGCGACCAGTCCTTCCTGGTAGAAGGCCGCCGTCAGGAGATTTCCCCCGTCGTCGGCGGCAGCCAGCCGGCCGACCATCGGCACCTTGATCAGAACCGCGACGGCAGCGGCCACGGCGAGCGGCATGGTCACCAGCAGCAGGGTTGCCATCTGCACGGTTGCATAGGCGAACGGGCGCACGCGACCGGATGGCAGCGGCTGTGCGCGGCGGTAGTTCACGCTGGCGGGCTGCGCCGGGGATCCGTGCCAGCACTGGCCGTCAGGGACGGCCTGGGATTCCTGCAGGGATGAGGTGTGCCCGAGCTGAGACCCGTTCCCCACACCGGTGCCGATGTCCAGCAGGGTGTGCTCACCGATCAGCGCCCGCCTGCCGATCGTTACCGGTCCTGTCCGGATGATGCCGCCGTCGGCCCGGTAGCCGGTGAACAAGCAATTCCGCCGGATCACCGTGTCGTCACCGATGGTGAGCATGTCGGTGCAGACGGGCACGCTCGGGGACAGGATGACGACACGGCCGCCGATCCTGGCCCCCAGCGCCCGCAGATACAGCGAGTAAACCGGCGAGCCACGGAAAAAGGCCAGCGGATCGGCGCGTATGAGCGTCTTCACCAGCCAGAAACGCAGGTAGGGCGCGGTCCATACGCGTATTTCGCCGGGCTTCCAGCGGCCTATGAGCGTCCACTTGGCCAGGATCGGCAGGCCGGACAGGACAATGAAGGCCCCGCCGGTGAAGGCCAGCGAGCGAAGGTAGATCCCGGCCAGGCTGCTGGTCCCGGACAGCCAGTTGAAGGCGGCCGAGATGGCCGCCGCCGCGAGGAACGTGACCGCAAGGAAAGCCAGCAGCTGCAGGGCTCGCGCGAACGGCGCCGGGCCTCGGCCGACTGACCTAAGCCACGCTCACCAATGCGCGCAGAATCACCTAGGGCACAAAGTCCGTGACGCTTCAGAATTAGTCACTTCATTAACGTGAACATGTGAATGTGTGAATGTGCCTGCGGGGTGAGCGTGGCCTTACCGGATCAGTGCCGCGTGCGCGATTAGAGCACCTTGGACAGAAATGCGCGGGTCCGCTCATTCTGAGGGCTTCTGAGCACCTCACGCGGCCGCCCATCCTCGACCACGACGCCGTCGTCCATAAAGACGAGCCAGTCACCCACCTCGCGGGC
>JBEKCN010000593.1:0-3842 GCA_050014855.1 Streptosporangiaceae bacterium
GCGAAAGCGAAAGGCCGTGCCGTCGGCGCTCACCAGCAGCTGCTCAACTGCGAGCCCTAGCGTCCCGGCCACCAGGTCCGCCGTCTGGCCGCTCACGGCCGGCAGCAGTTCCCAGTCGAAGTTGCGGCCGAGGATGGCAGCGGCCTCGATTACCGACCGCTGCGGTCCGCTGAACCCGGCCAGGCGCTCGCGGACCGTCTCGGTGAACGACTCCGGCAGCCCCGGAGACGCCAGCAGGTCCTCCACCAGCAGCGGTACTCCTTCGGCGGAGGCCTGCACCCGGCGCAGGAGTTCCGCCCCTGCTCCCGGGATGCAGGCCCGGACCATCCGCGCCATGTCCTCATCGCTGAGCCGGTCAAGTTCGAGGTGAAGTACGCCTGGCCGGCCCCGCTGCCGGCGGGCGACGTCCAGTGCGGCCGACGGTGAGTTGGCGCGCAGGGTAAGCACGCACAGCACCGACTCGCCATCAAGATGCTCGCCCAGGTACTCCATCAGGGCCACGGTGTCCGGGTCGGCCCAGTGCAGGTCCTCCAGCACGATGACCAGGCCGCGAGGCGCGAGGCGCCGGAGAAGCTGGATCAGCGCCTCGCCGCGGAGCCCAGGTGATACCTCTCCACTGGCCGATCCACCGGCCGGGGCGAGGCCAGCCATCCCCGGCAGCAGCGCGCCCAGCGCGGGCAGCCAGGGCTCCATCGTCGGGTCACCGGGAACGGCCCGGTCCCGCAGGAGCTGCACGAGCGCATCCGTGAGCGGGCGGTAAGCGGCGGTCGCTGACTGCGGTACCGCCCGGCCAGCAACGACCCGGATGCCACGGCTGGCCGCCCGGGCGGCCGTCTCCAGCACCAGCCGCGACTTGCCGATCCCCGGCTCCCCGGTGATCACCACGCACCCGCCGTGCCCCGCCAGGGCGGCCGTCAGCGCCGCGTCGACCGCCTCCAGTTCGGCGTCCCTGCCGATCACGACCGGGCACAAGACCTGGGCCATCAGGCCATTCTTACAGCAATTTTCGATGCTTGAGAAAGGTCACCGGTTTCCGGGACGGGCAGCGCCAGGAGTCCACAGTTGATCAGAAGCGCTCCCGTGACCAGGGGTGCTCCCGTGATCAGGAATGCTCCCGCCTCGGTCTCAGACCGCCACCAGCAGCATCCGGCTGGCGAGGGCGGTCGCGGCGGCCAGGTTATCCAGGAGGAGCCCGCGCGCGACCGGGATATCGCGGAGCTCCCACAGCAGCAGGGAGTTGCTCCACGCCAGGTCCCGGGCGCTGTTCATGGTCCAGTTGCAGGTCAAGGTGGTCACTGCGCTCAGGTGACGATCAAGGCCCAGCTCGACGGCGGTTTCGAACGACTGCCGAATGGACTGCTCAGCCGCGTCCAGCAACTGGTCTACCTTCTGGTAGTCAGCGTAATGCTGGCCGGCCTCAGGTGTGGTGGTCAGGGCAGTGCAGGTCTCGACCAGTGCCACCGGCAGGTCATGGTTGATGTGGGCGTTCATCCCCGCCAGCGCGAACTGGATCGGTTCGATCCCCGCCATCTCGCGCCGCTCCGCCAGCGGCCGCCAGGCCAGCGGCACGGCCGCCGGGTCACCCGCCACGCCGACCGCAGCGAAGTACAGGTTGGCGAATTTCACGTCCAGCTCGGTCATGAACGCGGGATCGGCGTAAAACCCCTGTCCAAGCTCGCTGTACACCTGGCTGGTCACATCCAGGTACATGCGGTTGAAGCACGCGAACCCATCGGCTGCCGGCAACGCCGCCCCGATTGCCTGCATGCGGGCTATCGCCCCGGCCACCGAGGTCACCGGCACATCCGGCACATCCGGGGTGGGCAGGGCGGCCGGCATGGCAGTCACTATACGATCGCCAGGCTGACTCGAACGACCCTTATCCATCCTTAGTACGACGCCCATGGCGCCGGGTTCGTTTACGCCGAATGGCCGTCCAGAATGGACGACATTGTCCGGCGCGCATGAGCTGAGACCACGCCCACGGCCTGCTTCAAACCAGATACAAAGTGACGAGCAACCGCAAATCCGGCAGCATTGGTCTGCTATGTGACCTGCTGGGAGGCGTCTTCGGCGTAGGTGGCCTCGCGGATGTGGCCTCGCGGATGTGGTGCAGGGCCTCGATCTGCCAGTGCCCGCGGATCCAGGTCCCCAGCTCGTCCGGGGTGGCCTGGCCGAGCCGTCCACCGCCCTTTGCGCCAGGACGGTCCGGGCCTGCAGGACTGACGCGCCCAATATGGGTATCGAGCGTACCGGGCAGGGTTACCCATTCCTTCCTGGGCTAGAGAGCTCAAGGAGTCGGCGTCTTGAGCTTGTACATCGCGTCTAGCACGTTGGCGGGCAGCGGCTCGCTCTCCGATTCGGGGATCATCACCTCGATGTACGCGCCGTTGTTATGGGCCTTCAATTCGTCGAGTGCTTCGTCGAGGTCCTTGACCGTCGCGACTCGCTTGGTGAGCCATCCTCCGCAGCCGAATGCTTCGGGGATCTTGGAGTAGTCGAGTTCTGGCAGGTTGTTGTATGACATTCCTTCTTTGTGCAACGTGATCTCACAGCCATAGACCCCGTTGTTCAGGACGAAGATGACGGGTTTGGCGTCGTGATGGCCCATATCGGCGAGGGCGTTGATGGTCATCTGGTGAGCGCCGTCGCCCGTGATGAGAATCACCCGCCTCTCGGGTTCAGCCATTGCCATGCCAAGGGCTGCCGGGGTGCCCCAACCGATAGAACTCCAGAGGCACATTGCTTCACTGCGGACCTGACCTGGCAATCTGAATGCAGCTTCGACGAACTGCCCCGACCCCGCTTCGATGACGAGCACGTCGTCGTTCTGCAGCATTCGTTGCACCCTTGGATAGAACGCAGCGGACGAGATCGGGTCAGTGTCGTCACCGACCAACGGCATGAGATCGTAGGTGAACGAATCGTGTCTCACCGCGAACTTTGGTGTCCTGGCAATCAGCCCGTCGATGACGTCTTCGAGGCTCAGGTTGACGAACACCTTGGTTCCAACTCGCACCCAGTTGTCGCAGATGTGGACGACTTGTTCTTCGGGCAGTGCATCCGTCCAGTAGCCGGTGTTCTCGGCTTCCATGACAACGCCCCCGAGGTCGAGGATCACGTCAGCTCCTTCGACAGCGTGCGTGACCGCTTCTGGAGTCGACTGTTTGCCGCAGTACAGACCGAGGTAGAGAGGACTCTGCTCATCGAGGAACCCTTTGTCCATCGGCGAGAGCGCGAAGGGAATGTTGGCGGTCTCGATGAACTGTTCGATCTTGTCCCGAAGGCCATAGCGCGCGGTGAGCGCAGTGGGCAGGACCACGGGATTGTGAGCGTTCTTCAGCTGGTTCACAATCGCGGTGAGCGCGCCCTCGAGTTCCGCGGTGACGCTCACCTGCCGTTTGACCTTGTCGAGGGGCTCGCCTGTAACCGGGGTGCCGATGACCGGTACGTCCTGCGCGTCGTGGAGAACCACCATGTATGCAGGTTGGCTCTGCGACAACGCTTCACGGATGACGCGCTCCATCTCATCGATGGCATTGTCAGGCGAGATCACGGCCTTTGCGCAGCACGCTGCCTCGATGATGTGCTCGAAGTTGCCGTACACCCCGTCGCCAAGTGTGTGCTTGGAGATCAACCGTTGTTTCGTGATGCGCCGACTGGGCTGTCCCGTCACAAAGAACACAGGCACGCGATGGGCCCTGGAAGCCATCAGTCCATTCACGAGGCTCAACTCGCCCACGCCGTAGGCGGCGCACAAGAGGCCCGCACCCTTCAGCCGTGCGTAGCCGTCGACTGCGTACGCCGCGTTCAACTCGTTGGTGCACCCGACCCAATCCATG
>JBEKCN010000594.1:0-3833 GCA_050014855.1 Streptosporangiaceae bacterium
TCAGTGAGGCGAATTCGAGTTCATCGCCTTCGAGCCTGCTCGCGACGCATGTCGATGCGTTGCGGGCGGCCGGCTTCACCGAGATCGGGACGCTGTGGCAGCGGGGCGCCGACCGCCTGCTGTGCGGTGTGCTCGGCGGTGGCGCCTGACCAACCGGGGTGGGCCCAGACGGTCCCTGATCGGCGCCCTGGGCGTGCTCAGAAGCCCTGCTCAGAAGCCGGCGTAGATCGTGATCGTGCTGCCCTTGGGCGCCTGCTTCGTGGGGCTGTAGTCGAAGACCTTGTTGAACGGCCCGAACCTGTCCACCGTCACGTTGAAGCCGAGCTTGGCCAGGGTCTGCTTGGCCTGCCCGACGCCCATGCCGTCCACGTCGGGAATGCCGACCACGGGCGGGCCGGACGACACGCCGATTGTCACCGTCTCGTTGTCGCTGATCGGCGTGCCCGCAGCCGGGGATTGCCGGGTGATGATGCCCTGCGGCTGCGAGCTGCTGCTGTCCTGCTGGACGTTGAGCGTGATGCCGTTCTGCGTCGCCCACTGCTGAATGCTCTGCTGGCTCTGGCCGACGAAGTTGGGCAGCGGGGGCCCCTCGCTGACGTCGATGTCCACCGGCGTGGTCTGCGGCTGGGACAGTCCGGCGGCGGGGCTGGTGCTGATCACGATCCCGTCATCGACAGAGGATGACGGTTCCTTATGCACCCCCCCGGGCGTCAGGCCGACGTTGCGCAGCGCCCGCTCGGCGTCGCTGAGGTGCTGGCCGGCCACGTCGGGCACCTTGATCATCCGCGGCCCGGCGGACGGGATCAGGGTGATGGCCGCCCCCTTGCTGATCCGGCCGCCCGCGGCGGGCACGGTGCGGGCGACTGTCCCGGCCTTGACGTTGTTGTCCGGTACCGCGGTACCCATCCGCACCGTGAAGCCGTCGGCCCGCAGCGTGTTGACCGCGGCGCTTTCCGTCATGCCCGCGACCGCGGGGACGCTCGTGTACCGCCCCTGGGTGAACCACCAGCCGGTCCCGCCGGCCACGGCGAAGACGAGCACCGCGGCTGCGAAAAGGCCGATCCACCGCTTACGCCGGTAGCCGTCGGTGCCGTCATCGTCCGGCGCGCCGTTGTCGCCGCCCAGGCCGTCATGCGCCGCGATGACCGTCCGGCCGTCGTCGAGCACCTGAGTGCGGCTCCCGGCACGGTACCCGGCCGTCGCGAAGGAGCCGGCTCCGGGCCAGGCCGCCGCCGGGGCGGTCCACCCGCCGGGGCCCGGCAGCCAGTGCACGACGTCGTTGACCTGCCGGAGGAACTGTCCGGCATCCGCCGGCCTGCCGAGCGGATCGCGGCTCGTGGCCTCGGCGACCAGCCGGTCGACCTCGGGCGGGATTCCGGGTACCAGCTGGGACGGCGCCGGGACGGCCTCGTTGACGTGCTTGTAGGCCACCGACAGCGGGCTGTCGCCCGTGTGCGGCTTGGTCCCGGTAAGCAGCTCGAACAGGACGATGCCCGCGGCGTAGACATCCGTACGGGCGTCCCCGCCGGTGCCCCTGACCTGTTCCGGGGCCAGGTAGGCCACGGTCCCGATGATCATCCCGGTCCGGGTCTGGGGACTAACGCTGAGCGCCCGGGCCAGGCCGAAGTCCACTACCTTCAGGTGGCCGTCCGGGGCTATGAGCACGTTCTCCGGCTTGACGTCCCGGTGCACGATCCCGGCCGTGTGCGCGGCGGCCAGCCCGGACAGCAGCGGCACCATGATGGACAGCGCCTCGCGCGGCGGGAACCAGCCACGCTCGTCGAGCAGGTCCCGCAGGGTCCGGCCGGGCAGGTACTCCATGGCCAGGTACAGGTAGGGCCCGTCGCGGCCCTGGTCGTAAACGGAAACCACGTTCGGATGCGAGAGCCGCGCTACGGACTTGGCTTCGCCGATGAACCGGTTGACGAAATCCTCGTCCCGCGCCAGGTCCGCGTGCATGACCTTGAGCGCCACCCGCCGGTCGAGGCGGGTGTCCATGGCGCGGTACACCGTGGCCATGCCGCCCATCGCAACCAGCGCCTCCACCTGGTAGCGGCGGTCGAGCAGCCGTCCGACCAGCGGATCTGCGAGGGTAGTGTCCATCGGGCCCAATTGTACGAGCGGGTCAAGGGCACCGGGCTCGATTACTCGCTTTGCGGCCCGCCGGTCGCTGGCGGTGATGAGGCACTGGCGTAGCGCCGCGTCGGGACCCGTCCGGCCAGCCGGGCCGACCGTCCGGCGATGATCGCGTGCCGCATCGCCTCGGCCATCAGCTCCGGATCGCGGGCCCGGGTCACCGAGGTGGCCAGCAGCACGGCGTCGCAGCCCAGCTCCATCGCGATCGCCGCGTCACTCGCGGTGCCGATGCCGGCGTCGAGGATCACGGGCACGCCCGCCTCCGCCACGATGAGCTCGATGTTGTGCGGGTTCCTGACGCCCAGCCCGGAGCCGATCGGCGCACCGAGCGGCATGACCGCCGCGCAGCCGGCCTGCTCCAGCCGCCGGGCCAGCACCGGGTCGTCGTTGGTATAGGGCAGCACGGTGAACCCGCGCGCGATGAGCAGATCGGCAGCGTCCAGCAGCTCCACGGGGTCCGGCAGGAGCGTGCGCTCGTCCGCGATCACCTCGAGTTTCACCCAGCTCGTGCCGAGTGCTTCCCGGGCCAGCTCGGCGGTGCGCACCGCATCCGCGGCCGTGTGGCACCCCGCGGTATTCGGCAGCATGCGGATGCCGCGCCTGGCCAGCAGGCTCAGTACCGACGCCCCGGGCCCCGGCGCGACCCGGCGCATGGCGACGGTGGTCATCTCCGTGCCTGACGCCGCGAGGGCCCGGCCCAGCACGTCCAGGCTCGGTGCCCCGCCGGTTCCCATGATGAGCCGCGAGCCGAATTTCTCGCCGGCGATAACGAGTGGATCCATCGATCAGCCTCCCTGGACCGCGGTGAGCACCTCGACCTGGTCGCCGTCGGCCAGTGGGGTGGAGTCCCATGCGGCGCGCCGGACCACCGCCCCGTTGACGGCGACGGCGATGCCGCGGACGGCGTCGGTCAGCAGCCGGACCGCCTCGGCGATCGTCGCGCCGTCGGGCAGCTCGGCCGGGTTCCCGTTGACAATGACCTTCATTCCGCCCGCCCTCCCAGGAACCGATCGATAGTGAAGTGTGCCGCGATCTCCGGCATCTGCCCGGTCTCCAGGTAGCCGGTGATGATGTCGGCGGTTACGGGGGTGAGCAGGACCCCGTTACGGAAGTGGCCGGTGGCCAGGACCAGGCCGGCCATCCGGCACGGGCCCAGCACCGGGGCGTTGTCCGGCGTCCCCGGGCGCAGCCGCGCCACCGCCTCGGTGAATTCCAGCTCCGTGATGCCCGGTACCAGCGCCCGCGCGTCCCGCAGCAGCTCCCACAGGCCGCCGGCCGTCACCCGGGTGTCCGGGCCGAGGTCCTCCTGGGTCGCTCCCAGCACCAGCTCGCCGTTGTCCCGCGGCACCAGGTACACCGATGAGCCCCGCACGATGCCGCGGACCGTCCGTCGCAGGAACCCATCCGGGGCCCGCAGCCGGGCCACCTGTCCCTTGATCGGCCGTACCGGCGGCACACAGTCGGCCGGGAGCCCCTCGATGGCCGCCGAGTTCCAGCCAGCCGCGAGCACCGTCCAGTCCGCGGTGACCGTCGAGCCGTCAGCGAGGCGCACACCACCGGCCCGTTCGCTACCAGGCTGGCCCGTCCCGCCGCCTGCACCGGCCCGCGGCCCGGAACCTAGCCCGTCGCCGGGCCCGCCGTCACCCGGCCCGCCGTCACCCGGCCCGCCGTCACCCGGCCCGCCGTCACCCGGCCCG
>JBEKCN010000595.1:0-3828 GCA_050014855.1 Streptosporangiaceae bacterium
TGCGACCGACCGGAACGCGCGGCCGCAGAGGTGGCACGTCACCCGCCCGCCGTCGGAGATGATCTCACCGACCGGTGCGTAGAAGGGCGTGCCGTCGTCCAGCACACCGGCCACGGCCCGCATACGCGTCGCCGTGCCACAGGCGCCGCCCGCCCCGGCCGCGCCGATGGCGCGGGCCGGGGCGGACGGAGCCGCCAAGGCCGGCGAGGCCATCTCAGCCGCCATCGCCGTCCTCCCGTGGTCGCTAGTATCAATGAGACTACCAGCGCGAGGGCGGCTCGTCACTATGGTCCAGGGCGGCTTGTCACTATCGTCCAGCCGGACGCCCGCTGGCCCGTCGTAGCCTTAGGGCTATGCCGCCATCCGCTGGGCCCTCGCTGTCGCTGTCGGAGTGGCTGGTGCTGTGCCTGGTCGGGGAGGAGCCCCGGCACGGGTTTGGCATCGCCCGGCTGCTGGGGGCGGGCGGCAGCCTGGGGCAGGTGTGGCGGGTGCCCAAGCCGGTGGTCTACCGGGCGCTGCAGCGGCTGGAACAGCTCGGGTATGTGCAGACGACCGGCGTGGAGCCCTCGACCGAGGGCCCGGTCCGGTCGCTGATCGACGTGACCCCGTCCGGCCGGGAGGCGGCGTCGGCCTGGCTGGCCCGGCCCGCCAGCCACAACCGCGATGTGCGCTCAGAACTGCTGGCCAAGCTGGCCCTGCTGGACCGGGCCGGCGCGGACCCGCGCCCGCTGCTGGACGCGCAGCGCGAGCAGCTCCTTCCCGTGGTCACAGCGCTGCGGGAACGTCTGGCCAGCGCGACCGGATTCGATCGCACGATCGCCGCGTGGCGGTGGGAAACCGTGTCGGCCACGCTCCGGTTTCTGGATGCCGTGAGCAGGGCGCCGGCCGCCATGACGCCGGCGCCCTGACGATCATTGCGGGGCGGTGAGGTCGTTAGAGCGTCCGGCGGCCAGGCGCGGACCACTGGGCGATGGGGCGCCCGCCCGGCCACACTGCCACTGGTGGCCAATCGGGCGAGCCGCCGTCAGTCCGCGTGTTGGAGCACTGTTGCGGCCAGCTGGGGGGCGAGTCCTCCCACGGCTCCTGGCGTCCGTACACGGTGAGGTCCATGAGCGCGTAGCTGTAGTCCATCGCCTCTACGCCGCGGCGTTTCGTCCAGTAGGTTTCGAAAGACGCGGTCGCCGGCCGGCACCGTCTGGATCAACTGCTGCAACGTCTTCGACGCCGCCTTGCCGTTCGGCGGGTACAAGCAGTCCGGCTGGGGCCGCGAAATGGGCCACGAGGTTCTCGAGGCCTACACCGAGGTCAAGGCGGTCACCACCCAACTCTGACCCGGTATGGTGCGGCTCCCGCTCCTGGGAGCCGCACCGCCGGCCGCCTCACGGACGGATGCCTAGTGGCCCGTTGACTGCCGCTTGGCGTGCCGGCCAGGGTGGGTACGGACGCGCTCGGAGCGCATTCCCCTGCTCAGTGGGGCTAGCTTGGCTGGCCGCCGTGATCTCAGGCCGTCCAGTCCAGCGCGACGGCGGCCGTCCAGGACTGGTGCAGCGAGCCGAGCGGCTTGCCGGTGAATGGCTCGAAGTACTCGGCGAACTTCCCGGCCGCGGCGATCTGGCCGAGCGAGTCGCGGCGGAGTTCCTCCGCGCGGCCGGAGTAGCCGAGCTGGCTCAGCGAGTGCCACAGCAGCCAGTCGATGATCGGCCAGACCGGGCCACGCCAGTAGTTGTGCGGTTCGAACGCCGGTTCGGCGGGACTCGTGCTCGGCAGCAGGCGCCTGCGGAACCGCGGGTTGCCGCAGAAGTCCGCGGAGTCGAGCAGCCGCAGCTGGGCGGCGCGCTGGCCAGCGTCCACGGTCTGCGCGAACAGCGGCGCGAAACCCGCGAACGTCCGCAGCCGGATCTGCTCCCCAGCGCGGACGTCATAGTCGGCGCACAGGCCGGACTCCGCGTCGAAGCAGCGTGCCAGCCCCTCGCGGCCGCGGTCCCGCCAGCGGGCCAGCTGCCCGCGGTCGCCGTTACTGGCCCCGGCCACATCGGCCAAGTCGAGCAGCGCGGCGTTCGCCGCGACGAGAACGGCGCTGAAGAACACGTCCTTGATCAGGAACGGGTAGTGGCGGTATATCTCCGCGTCGTCGTACTGGTATTTCCTCAGCAGGCTGACCAGCCATAGGTACCGGTCGTAGTCCCAGTCGGTGGGCCGCTGCGACGGGTCTCCTACCCGACGGATGTCCACGCGGGTGTACTGGCCGGGATCGGCTACTTCAATGCGCGCCAGCGCCCGGTCCCAGCGCGGGGAGTTGTCCGTGCTCTCCCACGGGTGGTAGCAGGTGACCAGCCCCGATGCCTCGGGATCGCGCTGCGTGGCGAGATAGCGGTGCCACTTGACCAGCCGCGGGAAGAGCGCCTGTATGCGCCCGCGGATCTCCGGCTGCTGCGCCTGCGGCGTCAGCTGCCAGATCCGCTGCACGGCTATGGCATGGACCGGCGGCTGGCAGATCCCGGTCGTCTGAATCGGGTGCGCTGGCGCCCCCGGCGCGATGGCGCACTCCCACCGCTCCGGCCCGGGAAAGTACGGCTCGCCCGGGCCCGCCCGGAACACGATGTGCGGCACCATGCCCGTCAGCCATTGCGCCGCGAACAGATGCTCAAGCTCCGTCATGGCCCGCCGGACGTCCAGGTGCGCCCATCCGATCGCGCTGAAGGCGCTGTCCCAGTTCCACTGGTGCGGGTACAGATGCGGTGACGCCTTCGTCCAGCCGCCTGCGTCATTACCATGCAGCACCGCGGCTGCCTGGCCCCGGAGCGCTGCGGCCGAGCCAGTGGTCACGCTCACGGCGAGTCTTCTCCTGACCCTCGGGCTCAGTTGCCACTACCCAACCGCCGCGGTTGTACATCCTGTTCCGGGCCAGGCGGAATCAGACGCCAGAAGGAATCCTGAGCAACATCGCTCGGTAGTCCAGAGTCTCACAGAATGCCCACTTATGTCGCACCGTCGCTGGCATAAACCCGAACGGCACTCGCCGTGCCGACCGGCGGTTCCGAACGCGGGGACCGAGGCCTTCGCCGCTCCGTCGGGCGGCTTGGCTGGGACCGTCGGGCGGCTTGGCTGGGACCGGCCTGTGGAGAAAAGAAAAAATCCAGCCGACTGCATCATTCGCGGCGCTCGGCAACTCCAGATAACCAAGTGGACTGAACAGTTTCGCGCTCTCGTACGACCCGAACCACGTGAACACGACGCACGCGGACACCCTCGTACCGTGGCCCACGCTGTGGCGACCAGCAGCCGCAAACGGCCCGCCAGAGGCATGGGTGAGCGATGACAAGATCCCGGAGGACCAGGCAGATGAGCTGGCCGAATGCTTGAGACCACGCCCGCAGCCGCGCCCTCGTCCGCGCCGGGGCCTTCTCCTGCTCCGACCGCTGGCGCACTCGCCATGGCATCGGGAAGCAGCGCTCTCAAGGGCCTCCCGCGCCGACCGCAGCAGGCCCGACCGGCGCGCCGACCGCAGCAGGCCCGACCAGCGCGCCGGCCGCAGCAGTCCCGGTCAGCTAGGTCAGCTGGGGGACAGCCCCAGCAGGCTCGGTCAGCCCAGTCGGCTGGGAGACAACTGACGGCCGATGAGGCGGTCACGCAGCTTTACACCAGCCACTATCGTTCGCTGGTCCGCCTGGCAGCCCTGCTCGTCCGGGACGAGCCGACGGCGGAAGAAGTGGTGCAGGAGTGCTTCATCGCCATGCACGACGGCTGGCACCGCCTCCGAGACCACGACAAGGCCCTCAGCTACCTCAAGCAGGCGGTCGCCAACCGATGCCGATCTGTGCTGCGGCA
>JBEKCN010000596.1:0-3826 GCA_050014855.1 Streptosporangiaceae bacterium
GGTCCGGGGGGTCGCCCCCCCGGGTCAGCACTGCGGGCCGGCTGGAAGGTGACGTCAGTCAACGAACAGCGTCAGCCGTGCGCTGCGGGCGAAGCCCGGCTCGGGGGGGCCGGGGGGTCGCCCCCCCGGGTCAGCACTGCGGGCCGACTGGAAGGTGACGTCAGTCAACGAACAGCGTCAGCCGTCCCGGCCCGTCAGTGACCCTGGCTGGAGGCGTACAGCAGAGCCACCACGATGACGAAGACGGCGATGACGCCCGTCCAGGTCTTGGAGGAGATGCTCAGCCCGGCGCGCTTGCGGACCTTGGTCCAGAAGAAGGCGACGAGGATGGCCAGGAAGAACAGCAGTATGACCCCGCTCATGCCCGCCTCCTCGGTGGCGCAATTGCCTGACCTAGAGTCAGACTACGTCACCGGGCCCGCAGCGGCCACGCCCACGTAGGTTTCCGGGCCGGGCGCGGGCAGCCATACCCGGACCAGCGTGCCGCGCCCCGGCACCGACATCAGATCGGCGTGGCCGCTGTGCGCGGCCGCGATGGCCTGGACAATCGACAGCCCGAGCCCGCTTCCGGTATCGCCCCGGCCCGCATCCTGCTCCCGGGCGCCGCGATGGAAACGGTCGAACGCGCGCGCCGCGTCCTCGGCCGCCATACCGGGACCTGCGTCGGCGACCTCCAGCAGGGCCCCGCCCCCGGCCGCGCTGAGCCGCAGCGTGACGGGCGTTTCCGCCGGGGTGTGCTCACGCACGTTGGCCAGCAGGTTCGCCAGCACCTGGCGGATCCGTGGCTCGTCGGCCACGACGAGCAGCCGGTCGGGGCCCTCGAGCCGGATGGGGCGGCCCGGCTCGACCGCACCGGCGTCGGCCGCGGCGTCGCGGACCAGGAGGGCCAGATCGGTCTGCGTCAGGTTCAGGGACGAGGTCCGGTCGAGCCGGGCGAGCTCCAGCAGTTCAGCCACCAGCCGGCTCATCCGCTGCGATTCCTCGTCGATCCGGCGCATCGCGTTGGGCAGCTGGTCCGGGCCAAGCGCTCCCTGCCCGTACAGTTCGGCATACCCGCGGATGGTCGTCAGCGGGGTGCGGAGCTCGTGCGAGGCATCCGCGGCGAACTGGCGCACCTTCTGCTCTGAATTCAGCCGCGCGCTGAACGCCTGCTGAATCCGGTCCAGCATGGTGTTGATCGCATCGGCCAGGTAACCGACTTCGGCGTGATCACCGGGATCTGGCATCCGCGCGGTCAGGTCGCCCCGGGTCGTGATCCGCCGGGCCGCGGTGGCCATCTGGTTGAGCGGCGCCAGCCCCCGGCCGATCAGCCACCGGCCGCCTACGCCGAGGATCGCGAGCAGCGCGCAGCCCGTGATCAGCTCGGCGACGATCAGCGTACGTACCCCGTCGGCGACCCGGCTGTGCGGTTCCGCGATCACCATGAAGCCGCCCACGCCGTCGCCCAGATTCACTCGCCGCCCGACCGCGGCCAGGCTGGTCCCCGGAACGGGGAAAACCCTACGGGCCCTGACGTCCCGCCGGATCTCGGCCAGCGTCATGTCGTTCAGGCTCGTGGCCAGCTGGCTGGCGTAGGGCGACCCGTTGTCATACGAGAAGACGGTTCCCCCGAGTCCCACGCCGGCGAGGGCGTAGTCGGGGCTGGCCTTCAGCTGCCCGGGTGTCTCGCCCACCTCGGCCAGCAGGCGGTCATCGAACTGTGCTCTCAGGTGGCCGCTGATGACGATCGCACTGACGGTTCCCATGATGACCAGGAACACGGCCGTCACGGCGATCAGGCCAGCCAGCAGGCGAGCGCGCAGTGACAGCCGGGGTGAGCGGTTCATCTAAGGGATTCTGCGGCGCCCGGAACGGGCTGCGGTGGGCGCAGCGTGTAGCCAACGCCGCGCTGGGTGTGGATGAGCGGCGGCCCGAGCGGATCGAGCTTGCGCCGCAGGTAGCTGACGTACGTCTCGACGATCTGCGATTGGCCCGCGTAGTCCCAGCCCCACACGTTCTCCAGCAGCTGCGCGCGGGTCAGGACGCGGCCCTGGTGCCGCATGAGGTAGGCCAGCAACCGGAACTCGGTCGGCGACAGTTCGACCGGGGTGCCCGCGCGGTGCACTGTCCAGCGTGACTCGTCCAGCTCCAGATCACCTGCCTGCAGCGTGTCGCTCTCGTCCGCGGCCGCTTCGTCCGCGGACCGCGCGGCCCGGCGCAGTACCGCGCGGATGCGGGCGACCAGAGCTTCCACCGAGAACGGCTTGGTCACGTAGTCGTCGCCGCCGAGGGCCAGCCCCTGCACGGTGTCAGAGGAGGTGTCACGAGCAGTCAGGAAGATGATCGGCACGTCGTTACCGCGGGCGCGGAGCCGCCGGCACACCTCGAAGCCGTCGAGGTCGGGCAGCATGACGTCGAGGACGATCAGATCGGGCCCGGTGGCTTCGGCGTCACGGAGCGCCGCCTGGCCGGTCGCGGCGGTCAGTACCGTGCAGCCGTGGAAGTTCAGCGCGACCTGCACCAGCTCGCGGATGTTCGGCTCGTCGTCGACGACGAGCACCTTCGGGATGTGCCTGCTCTCAGCCATGTCCAACTCCGTACAGGGCGCAAGCCCCGCCGTTCAGGGCGGGGTTAGCCCGGAATCTGCGGGTACGCTGGCTACGGCTGCTGTACCGCTCCATGGAATCCCCGTCCTTCAGGGCGGGGAGGATGTCAAGTCCCAGCATCATTGTCTCCCCCGCCAACGCGAACGGGGACGTGCCCGTAATGATTCCAGGCCCACCCGCTGTTCCCTTCGCGGCCTGCTGCCATGACGCTCCCTCACCTTCCTTGCTGTGACGCCGACCGCCCGTGCCGTGCCGCGCAGGGCGGCAAGGCACGGGCGGCACGGCCATCTCCCGTCCCCGGACGGGGTAGCCCAGGGCGTTAACTCACATGTGGCTGCCCGCCGGGGTGGCGCCCACGGTCGGCGTCGGCGCCACCGTGGGCGTGCTGGCCGGCGCCGTCGGGGCGGTGGTCGGCGTGGCCGTCGTCAGCGGGGCCTTCTCGATGAGGATCACCTTCGCGTGCAGCTCCCAGTGCGACCGCGAGCCCGCGATGAACACCAGATCGCCGCGCTCCAGGCCGGCGGCCGTGGCCGTGGCCGGCTGCTTGGTCCACGTGGTGACCCGCGGCGCCGTCGCCGTGGTGGTGGTCACGGGGGCAGTCTGCGCCACCGTGGCCAGGCTGCCGGTCACCTTGATCGAGATCGTGATGCCTGTGCCGACGACGTTGACCGTGACCGTGGGGGCCGTGGGCGCGAGCACTTGCTGTGCGGCCGTGGTGCTCCCGGTCAGCATGGCCGTCGCGGGGGCCAGCTGCCCGGCCATGGCCGCGCCTGCCGCCGAGGTGCTGCCCGTCAGGGCCGTGGTGCCGGTCGTGCTGGCGGCCACGTTCGTGACCTTCGTCCCGCCCGACAGCCACCACACGTTGAACGAGCCGTTGGCGGCCCGTATGACGACGAACTTCCTGGTGGCCAGAACCACGGTGCCGCGCTCAAAAGCGAGCTTGCTGTGACTGCTCCACCACTCCGTTTCATTGTTTGTGTTGGCGAGATGAGAGAAGTAGGCAAAGGCACGCCCCTGCGACCACGAGTAATCACTCAGGCCGGCGCTCAGGTCATTTGCCTGGTTTCCGTAGAACGAATAATGATTGCTGTAACCGGCGGACTGGGCCGCGGTTACGCTCGGGTGGCTTGTGGTTGCTACCGCCACCGCGCCGATTGCGCCGCCGCCGACTACGACCGCGGTCGCAATGCCGAGGCGCGCCTTTAGGTTACTGCGCCGGCGTCCAGCCGGGCCACGCCTAT
>JBEKCN010000597.1:0-3823 GCA_050014855.1 Streptosporangiaceae bacterium
TGCGGGTGCGGTAGCCGGGCGCGCCGCTTCCGCGGCGGACACCGCCTCCGGCGCCGCGGCGGCTCCCGCCACCGGCACGTCCGTCTCGGGCGCCGCGGCACCGGCCTCGGGCCATTGCTTGAGCTGGACCTGGGGGATCAGCCAGCTGGCCAGGAAGGCGAGCGCGGCGATCGGTACCGCGATGAGGAAGACGGTCTGGATGGATTCGGCGTAGCCGGCGACGAAGCCGGCGTGCACGGCGGCGGGCAGGTGGGACAGCAAGGCCGGGGTGGCGTCTGCGCTGCTGAAGCCCTTGGGGAGGGAGATTCCGTGCAGGTGCCGGGCCAGATTGCCGATCAGCACGTTAGAGAAGATCGCGCCGAAGATCGCGGTGCCGAATGACCCGCCGATCGAGCGGAAGAACGTGGCCCCGGAGGTGGCGACGCCGAGTTCGCTGTGCGGTACCCCGTTTTGCACGATGATGACCAGTACCTGCATGACGCCGCCGATGCCCATGCCGAGGACGAGCATGTAGATCGCGTCCAGGAAGGTGGACGAGCCCGCGTCCATCAGGTGCAGCAGGAACAGGCCGAGGGTCATCAGCGCGGTACCGGCGATGGGGAAGAACCGGTACTTGCCGGTCTTGGAGATGAGCTGCCCGGATCCGATCGAGACCAGCAGCAGCCCGGCCATCAGCGGGAGCAGGTAGACCCCGGAGATGGTGGGTGAGATGCCCCGGACGACCTGGAAGAACGCGGGCAGGTAGGTGATGGCGCCGAACATCGCGAAGCCGACGATGAAGCCAACCAGGCTGGTCACCGAGAAGGTCCGCAGCTTGAACAGGTGCAGGGGCAGCACCGGCTCGGCGGCGCGCCGCTCGACCAGTACGAACACGCCGATCAGCAGCACACCGGCCACACCCAGGATGTAGATCGGTGCCGACTTCCACGGGTAGGTGGTGCCACCCAGGCTGGTCAGCAGGATCAGCGAGGTCGCGGCCAGCGACAGCACCAGGGTGCCGAGGTAGTCGATGGTGTGGTGCACCCGGCGCAGTTGGCCGGGCACCTGGCTGGCCACCACGATCAGCGCTAGTACGCCGATCGGCACGTTGATGTAGAAGATCCAGCGCCAGGACAGGTTGTCCACGAAGACGCCGCCGAGCAGCGGGCCGATCACGCTGGCGAAGCCGAAGACCGCGCCGAACAGGCCCACGTAGCGGCCGCGTTCCCGGGGCGAAACGATGTCCCCGACGATGGCCTGCGCACCGACCATCAGGCCGCCGCTGCCGAGGCCCTGCACCGCGCGGAACGCGATGAGCATGATCATGGAACTGCTGAGGCCGGACAGGATCGAGCCGACCAGGAAGATGACGATCGCCGCCTGGAAGAAGATCTTCCGGCCGTACTGGTCGCCCAGCTTGCCCCACAGCGGGGTGGACACCGTGGTGGCGAGCAGGTAAGCGGTGATGACCCAGGCGATGTGCGAACCGCCCTTCAGGTCGCCGACGATCGTCGGCAGCGCCGTGGACACGATCGTCTGGTCGAGCGCGGCGAGCAGCATGCCAAGCATCAGCGCGCCGATGATGAGCAGGATGCGGCGGCGGCCGAGCCCGGGTAGGGCGCCGGTGACGTCGGCCGTGGCAGGCTGGGGGCCACCGGCTGCCGCGGGCGTGGCTGAGGCCATCAGTTGGTGTTCTTTCTGTCCGCCGCGTTCTCCCGCCGCGGGGTCTTGGAGGACCGTCCCCCGGGGCTGGCGCTGACGTGACGCAGAGTGCAGTCCTCGGGCAGCCCGTCGGCGAGCGCCCGGAACGCGAGATCGATGAGCTGGCTCAGCGGTACCGAGCCGCCGGAACCAGCCCAGAACGTCATGCTGGCGCGCATGACGCCAGATGCTGTGGCGGCCAGCAGGCCCGGATACGGATCTCTTTCCGGGTCGGTGCCGAGCCGCTCCGCAAGCGCTTCGGTGATAGCCCGCTCGAGCAGCGCCATTTGCGCCGCGTGGGCTGCGCGCAGATGCGGATCGGTACGGGCCTCTTTCATCCGGCGCAGCCAGCCCGCCGGATCGCCGCCGAGCTCGCTGAGCTCGTCGGCCACCGCCTGGGCGTCGCTGAGCATGACCACGCGCAGCGCAGCCAGGACGGGCTCGCCGGGTGCCTCATGCACGAGGCGCTGGCGCAGTTCGGTGATCCGGTCCGGGTCCGTGCCGAACAGCGCGGCTTCCTTGGACGGGAAATAGTTGAAGAACGTCCGGGTCGACACGTCGGCCGCCGCCGCGATGTCGTCCACGGTCACGTGCGCGAAGCCACGCTCGGTGACCAGGTCGAGCGCGGTCCGGCGGAGCGCGCGGCGGGTGGCCAGCTTCTTGCGCTCGCGCAGCGAGGCGTGCGGCTCGCCCCCGGAAGCCGTCTGGGCCAGTGTCATGATGCGTTCACCACAACTTTGCATGGTCTAAAAATTTGCACTACACGAAATCTTACCTGACCTGCAACCCGAGCCGGGTCGCGAATGTTCCCGTCCCCCGCCCCGAAATGGCCGCCTTTTGTCCCGGCAGTGCGGGCCGGCTCCCTGCGCCGTTCCTAGCCGCCAGCGCTTGCCGGTACTTGGCTGGGCTCGTCGTGGGTGACCGGCCGGCCTGGTGGTGAGGTTTGCCGTGCGCGATCAGGTGCCGCTACCGCGCCCTGGGCTGTCCGGGATGGCGTGAGCCGGCTGACGCCGATGAGCGCGGGTGCGTGCCGCCAGATGAGGCAGGCGGCGGCTCCGAGTGGAATGGAGGGCAGATAGGTGACGGCCCGGTACAACAGCACGGCGGCCGTCACCTGGACGGTGACTTTGTGATCGGCGCTGGTGGCCAGGACGCTGACTAGGCCTAGCTCGGTGATCCCGAGGCCGCCGGGTGTGATGGGCAGGGCCGTGAGCAGCCGGACGAAAGCGAAGGCCGCCAGGGATGTCTGCCAGGGCACCTGGGCCTGGGACAGGCCGACAGCGCGCAGGCAGGCCAGCAGAACAAGCCACAGGGTAACATAGCTGGCCACGGTGGCTGCGGTGATCCGCCCGCCGCGCGTAGCGAGCAGGGCGCCGGCCTGGTCCCGGAAGCGGGACAGCGACCCAGCGGCCTCGGCGGGCGGCGGCCGGCGGGCCAGCCGGGCGGCGATGACCAGGGCGGGCTGCAGTGCGCGGCCGACGCGGAGCGTGAAGACCTGGCTGCGCAGCAGCAGGCCGAGCCCGCAGGCCATGGCCGTGAGCAAGGCCAGGCCTACAGCCGCGGCGCTGATCAGGACGGCGTCGGGGCGGCTGGCGGTGGTCATGACCACCAAGGCCAGGACGGGGAGGCCCAGAAGGGCGAAGACGTTCCAGACGCCGGTCACCAGGGTGTAGAGGACGTAGCCGCTGGTGCTGAGGCCCCAGCTGGACAGCATCGCCCAGCTGACGCCCATGGCCAGGGCGCCTCCCGCGGGCAGGGTGTTGGCGACTGCGTTGGAGCCGAGGCTGACGGTGGCCGCCTGCCGCATCCGTATCCAGGGCAGAACCGCGCGGATCGTGATCCAGTAGGCGGCCATGCTGGCGACGGCTGCGGTGGCGACGAGCATGGCGTGCGGCCAGCTCAGCGCGTCCAGGCTTGCCCACACGCTGCGGTAGGACGCGACGTGGGGCAGGGCGAACCCGAAGGCGGCCGCGATGAGGGCGGCCGACAGGATGGTGCGCAGGATTCTGCGGCCAGGCCGGGGCCGGGCGGTCGCCGGCTGCTGGGCGCCGCGATCGCGGCCGATCCCTGCGGCGCTGGTCCGCCCTGGCGTCGGGGGGCTGGCGGCAAGCGGTCCGGTGCTGGTTCTCACCGGATCGGGTCG
>JBEKCN010000598.1:0-3819 GCA_050014855.1 Streptosporangiaceae bacterium
CTTCACGCTGTCCATGAAGCGCGGCGCGGCGGTCGTGTACCCCAAGGACGCGGCCCAGATCGTCGGGCTGGCCGATGTCTTCCCCGGCGCGCGGGTGGTCGAGGCCGGAGCTGGGTCAGGCGCCCTGACCTGCTGGCTGCTGCGCGCGGTGGGCGACGGCGGGTCGGTGACTTCGTTCGAGCGCCGCGCCGACTTTGCCGAGATTGCCCGCCGCAATGTCGAGAGCTTCTTCGGCGCCGTGCCCGCGAACTGGCACCTCGTCGCCGGCGATTTCGGCGCGCCGGCCGGGCCAGCCATTCTGCCCGTGGCGGACGGCGCCGACCGCGTCATCCTGGACATGCTCGCCCCCTGGGACTGCGTGGACGCGGCGGCCCGCGCCCTGGTGCCCGGCGGGGTGATCTGCAGCTACGTGGCGACCACCACGCAGCTGTCGCGGACCATGGAGACGCTGCGCGGCTACGGCGGGTTTGACGAGCCAGCGGCGTGGGAGACGCTGATGCGCGGCTGGCACGTGGACGGGCTGGCGGTCCGGCCGGAGCAGCGGATGGTCGGGCACACCGGGTTCCTCATCACCGCGCGCCGGCTGGCGGACGGGGTCACGCCGCCGCCGCGGCGGCGGCGTCCGGCCAAGGGGGCGCACCCCGAGGAGGAGCCCGCCTGACGGGCGCTTACCATAACGAAAAGTGTCTAAACCGTAACGATCAGCCTTGCAGCCTGCTTTGGAGGGGGCGCCGCGGGGCATTAATCCGCTGTCATGTGTGCTCTGCTTAACGCGGTGGTGCAGGTTACGAATGCCTCCGCTGTAGGTAGGGTCTAGGTAGTTCAGGCACCGGAAGGAGGTGAGGGCCGTGGGAAGCAGAGACGAAAGCTCACGAGCCTCACGGCATGACGATGAGGTCAAGGGCCTTACCGCGCAGATCTCCTTCCTTGACGAGGAGATCGCCGCATTGCGCCGCAGGCTCGCCGATTCGCCACGCCAGGCGCGGCTTCTCGAGGAGAGGCTGCGCGAGACCGAGGCCAGCCTGGCCGCCGTCACCGCGCAGAATGAGCGGCTGACCGGCACGCTGCGCGAGGCCCGGGACCAGATCGTCGCGCTCAAGGAGGAAGTCGACCGGCTCGCACAGCCGCCATCCGGCTTCGGCATCTTCCTGAACGCGGCCGAGGAGAGCACCGCCGACGTGTTCACCGGCGGCCGGAAGATGCGGGTGCACGTGAGCCCCGCGGTTGAGGTCGACCACCTCAGGCCCGGCCAGGAAGTCGTACTCAACGAGGCGCTCAATGTGGTGCTGGCCGAGGGGTACGAGTCGGCCGGCGAGATCGTCATGCTCAAGGAGCTGCTGGAGGACGGCGAGCGCGCCCTCGTCATCTCCCACGCTGACGAGGAGCGGGTGGTCCGGCTGGCCGACCCGCTGCGCGCCTCCACGCTGCGCAGCGGCGACTCGCTGCTGCTGGAGCCGCGCTCGGGGTACGTGTTCGAGCGCATCCCGAAGGCGGAAGTCGAGGAGCTCATCCTGGAGGAAGTCCCCGACATCGTCTACTCCGACATCGGCGGCCTGGCCTCCCAGATCGAGCAGATCAGGGACGCGATCGAGCTGCCTTATCTGCACGCGGACCTGTTCCGCGAGCACCAGCTCCGGCCGCCGAAGGGCGTGCTGCTCTACGGCCCGCCCGGCTGCGGGAAGACGCTCATCGCCAAGGCGGTGGCCAACTCGCTGGCCAAGCAGGTCGCGCAGAAGACCGCGGCTGACGGGACGGTGCCGCCGGGCTCGGCGGGCCGGAGCTTCTTCCTGAACATCAAGGGCCCCGAGCTGCTCAACAAGTACGTCGGCGAGACCGAACGGCACATCCGGCTCGTGTTCCAGCGGGCGCGGGAGAAGGCCAGCGAGGGCATGCCGGTGATCGTGTTCTTCGACGAGATGGACTCGATCTTCCGTACCCGCGGTTCGGGCGTCTCGAGCGACGTGGAGAACACGATCGTCCCGCAGTTGCTGTCCGAGATCGACGGCGTGGAGGGCCTGCAGAACGTCATCGTGATCGGCGCGTCCAACCGCGAAGACATGATCGACCCCGCGATCCTGCGGCCCGGGCGGCTCGACGTCAAGATCAAGATCGAGCGGCCCGACGCCGAGGCGGCCAAGGACATCTTCTCCAAGTACATCCTCACCGGGCTGCCGCTGCACCCCGACGACCTGACCGAGCACGGCGGTTCGCGTGACGGCACCGTGGAGGCGATGATCCAGCGGGTCGTCGAGCGGATGTACACCGAATCGGAGGAGAACCGGTTCCTGGAGGTCACGTACGCCAACGGCGACAAGGAAGTGCTGTACTTCAAGGACTTCAACTCCGGTGCCATGATCCAGAACATCGTGGACCGGGCCAAGAAGATGGCCATCAAGGAGTTCCTTGACACGGGCCAGAAGGGCCTGCGGGTGGCGCACCTGCTGTCGGCCTGCGTGGATGAGTTCAGCGAGAACGAGGACCTGCCGAACACCACCAACCCGGACGACTGGGCACGCATCTCCGGCAAGAAGGGCGAGCGGATCGTCTACATCCGCACCCTGGTGTCGGGCAAGACGGGCACCGAGGCCGGCCGCTCGATCGACACCGTGGCCAACACGGGCCAGTACCTGTGATCTGCGACAGCTGGCCCGCGCCGGTCCGCCGGTGCGTGCCAGGGTCGCGGTCGCGCCGTGTCTGCGGCGTAGCCGCGGTCCGGGCGGCATAGGCTGGCTATATGAGTGTGTTGCGGGTAATGGGCACCGAGACTGAGTACGGGATCTCCGTGCCCGGCCAGCCGGGGGCCAATGCCATGGTGACCTCCTCCCAGATCGTGAACGCCTACCAGGCCGCCACGGCGGCGCGGGCGCGGCGGGCGCGGTGGGACTTCGAGGAGGAGAATCCGCTCCGCGATGCCCGTGGGTTCGATCTGGCCCGGGAGAGCGCCGACTCGACCCAGCTCACCGACGAGGACCTGGGCCTGGCCAACGTCATCCTGACCAACGGTGCCCGGCTGTACGTCGACCACGCGCACCCGGAGTACTCCACCCCGGAGTGCACCAACCCGCTGTCCTCGGTGATCTGGGACAAGGCCGGCGAGCGGATCATGGCTGAGGCGGCGGAGCGCGCCGCCACGATCCCCGGGGCCGCGCCGATCCAGCTGTACAAGAACAACACCGACAACAAGGGCGCCTCCTACGGCTGCCACGAGAACTATCTGATGCGGCGGGCCACCCCATTCGCCGACATCGTCCGGCACCTCACGCCGTTCTTCGTCTCCCGTCAGGTGATCTGCGGCGCCGGCCGGGTGGGCATCGGCGCGGACGGCCGGGGCGTGGGGTTCCAGCTCAGCCAGCGGGCCGATTTCTTCGAGGTCGAGGTCGGCCTGGAGACCACGCTGAAGCGGCCCATCATCAATACCCGGGACGAGCCGCACGCCGACCCGGAGAAGTACCGGCGGCTGCACGTCATCATCGGCGACGCCAACATGAGCGAGGTCGCCACCTACCTCAAGCTGGGTATGACCGCGCTGGTTCTGTCGATGATCGAGGACAGGTTCTTCAACGCGGACCTGTCCCTGGAGACCGCGGTCGCAGACCTGCGCGCCATCTCGCACGACCCGTCGCTACGGCGCCTGGTCACGCTGCGGGACGGCCGCAAGATGACCGCCATCCAGCTGCAGATCGAGTATCTGGAGCTAGCCCGCAAGTACACCGAGGACAAGTACGGCTCGGACGTCGACCCGATGACCACCGACGTGCTGAACCGGTGGGAATCGGTCCTCAACCGGCTGGCCGAGGACCCGATGCAGCTGTCCCGCGA
>JBEKCN010000599.1:0-3819 GCA_050014855.1 Streptosporangiaceae bacterium
GGCCCTGACCGCGGTCAGCACGCTGCGGCCATTCAGCCTGGCGGTCATCATCTGCACGGCCTGGCCATCGCTGGCAGCTGTCGTGGTGGCCCGGGTCATGACGCGGCGTTTCCACGCGGCCGCCACCTCGCGCGGGAGCTTCAGTGACGCGATCCCGGGGTGGTTGGCTTCCAGGTCGGCCCAGAACAGCTTGCCGAGCAGGTAGGCGAGATTCTGCAGGGAGGAGAAGTCCATCGATGGCTGGCGTTCGCGCAGGTAGCCGACCAGCACGTCACGGACTGGCTCGCAGCCGATGCCGTAACGGTCGATCAGCTGCTCACACGTCGGCTTCCCCCGGCTGGCCAGCACCCGCATCGCCGCCGGCGCGTCCTGGCCGAAGGCGCCCCAGGCGCGCAGCAGCTGGTAGAAGAACGGGCTGTGCGGACGCCGGTCCTTCCCTGTGCGCGCCTCGGCGACGGCGCTCAGCAGCTGCACGCAGTCGCCGACGGTAATGCCGGCCGGGACACCGCCCTTGGCCGCCATGATGACCGCGACCCGCTCGAGCGCGGCCAGCCGGGCGAACGATCCCACCGAACCTGACTGGCACAACGCGGTCAGCTCGGCAAACGCGGCATCGTCGCGAGTGCGGGCCATCTCGGCGGCCAGGTTGCGCGGCGCCGACGGGCACCTCAGCAACCACCCGGAGCCGGGCCGGATCACGTCGGCGCAGATCAGCACCAGCAGACCGGGTCCTATGTGAGGCGGGGGCTTGGCAGAGCTCACCGGAGCGGGGCCTGCGCGGCCCGCCTTCCAGGCGGCGACCAGATCCCGCCAATCCGCCCGGTCTTCGGCACCGCTGGCCTGCCACCTGTCCTGCCAGCTGCCGCCGGGCTGGGCCTCCAGCCAGTTGAGCACGGTGACCAGGCCAAGCCGCCGGCTTTGCTGGCTGAACGGATGGTCCAGCGTGAACGGCGGCGCGAGCAGCCGGGCGAGGACCTGCTGCCGGGTAGCCTCGGTGGCCGGCCACGACGCGGCAGCTGGCCGCGGCGGGAACCGTGCCTGCAGCTCGGCGCCGGTGCCGCTGACGGCCTGCGGAATGCCGGACTTCCGCGGGTAAGACACCGCATCAACCGCGGGAGGCCGGCCAGCCGCGGTCACCGCGCATCCTCGCCGAACAAGGCCTGCAGGCTCTCGGCCCGGTATCCCGGTGACAGCACCGGGACGCCGTCCTGCCGGGCCTGCCGGGCATGGAACGCCAGCACGGCTTCGACCGCGTCGCCGGGCAGCGGGTTCAGGTATCGCTGCGTCGTGGACAGACGGGCATGCCCCATCACCCATTGCAGGTCGCTCAGCGGCACGGCCGGATCCCGTGCCATCCGGTAGGCAGCCGAGTGACGAAGATCATGCAGCGTCCAGTTAGCGCCCAGGGCCGCGTTCGCCCGGGTGAACATGACCCGGGCCGCGTCGTAGGCTAGCGCCCGGAACGGCCGCCTCAGCGTCCACCACAGCGGCTGATCCCGGCCAGCGGGCACCAGCCCGTCCATCTCAGCCTGATACAGCCGCAGCCACACGAACGCATCCGGGGACGCGGGCAGCTGCTGCAGCGCGCGTGTCCCCTTGCGGATCACCGTGATCAGCTGCTGGCCCGGGTCGGCATCACCGGCCGTGGCGCCCAGCAGCTCGCTGGCCCGCGCGCCGGTCGACACCCAGAACGCGACCAGTGCCCGGTCCCGGTGCGAGCCCAGCCGGGCGAACAGCTCGCCGAACTTCTCATCCGGGATCTGCCGCGGGATTCGCCGGGCCATCTTGGGCCGGTACCGGCCGGCCCGCCCGGCGGCGACTGGCTGCATCGGGTTGTGATGCGCGTTCGCCCGGCCCCGGCGGCCCCGGGCCAGCGGAAACGGGTTGACCATCGGCCCGGTGCCGGCCTCCAGGTGAAAGTCGTAGAAAGCGCGCAGCACGCTCTCGCAGTGCACCACGGTTGCCGTGGCATACCCGCGGCCGGGTGACCGCTTGCCGGTCACCGGGTTCGGCGTCCCGGGCGCCATCGCCGCCGTCGTCCCAGGCGCCCCGCCGCCGGGATACCGCCAATGCGGCCGTTCGGGCTTGTCGCCCAGCTGGACCCAGCACAAGAAATCCCGGGCCTCCGCCCGGGTCGCCTGATCCCAGCCGATCTCGACCGCCCGTATGAACCGCCACCAGCGCAGCAAGGCCATCCCATACGACCGCTGCGTCGCAGCCGCCCGCCCGCCCGCGGCCAGATCCCGGAAGTACGCCCCGGCCGGGGCAACCACTACACCATCTGCGTCAACCAGCTGGTATTGCTCGAACAGATCCCCGGTTGCCTCAAGCGAGCCGGACTGCGGCACTACCAGACGGGACAAGTCCCGCTGTGCTTCTCCTTCTGTGATCATGGCCCGCGACCGTAGCCACCCAGGTCCCCGTCCGTCCGCTGACCTTCAGAAGCCCTCTCGGTAGTTCGGTTAACAGGTCGGTTTTGCGGCCCGGGACGTTCTTGACATGCCCGGCATTGCACACCAGCACCTGCGCGAAGTTCCCGTGCTCGATCAGCGCGTGGTAGACGGGCATGCTGTAAATCCCGGTGGCCTCCATCGCCACATGCGTGACGCCCAGCGAGGAAAGCCACCGGGCCGCCTCCCGGAGCACCCCATAAAACGTCTTGAACGTGCGCTTGTGCGTCGCCCGGCCATCCGGTCCGTCACCGGGCAGCCGGACCGCCACCGCGATCACGTCCTTGCCCACATCCACTGCGGCGCACCGCTCGTACAGGACCTGCATGCCTCCCAGCCTCCCGGCCTCAACAGGGGAAAGGACGCGCATGCCGTCCGCGGAGCCCCTGAAGTGATCGAAGAGACTGATACTCGCGTTCGCAACGCAAACGGGGGACACCACGCCCGGAAACCGGGGCCAGACTCAAGTAGGTGAGGTGACCCCTCGCTTGTAAGTTCGGGATGACCTCGGTGTCGTTGGGCCTGACCTGCCCGTCCTGCTGACCTTACGGACCGTGGTTGACCGCCCGGCACCTTGACGAATGGCACGTTAGTGGCACGATGATCTTTGGAGTGCCCGTAACCGTCGGTTAGCCGGACTAGATGGAACTGTGACCAGGACCTGGCCTCCTTAGTGAGGACTCCCCCTATACCTGGAGGAACCTGATGGCTGCGATCGGCGACCTTATCCCGTTCGTCGTCGTCGCCTTTCTCATAGTCGCGGGCCTGTCGCTGCTGACCATCGGGGCGCCCGCGACGCCTCCCTTCGCTCGCCGAGCAGCCACGTCCGCCACCGTGCAGCTGCGGCAGGACCCGAACGCGGGATTCATCATTGACCGTGGGTTCTTGTTCCGGCGCCGTTTCTGGTTCGTCGGAACCTGCTGCGCGCCAGTCCGCGTCGAAGCGGAGCAGTACCGCCAGCTCGACGCCGCGCAACACAGGCAACCGGTACCGGTCGCCCGATCCGAGGGCCGTGTCTGGTGGTGGTTCGAGGACGGGTTCTACTGGGAGTCAGGCCGGTATGGCGAGCGAGACGTACTGGCTCTTGATCAGAGATCGTCAACGACGATCGGCGCAGCGGCTGGAGCGGGGTCACATGCGGTTGAAGTACTTCCGGCGTTCCGGGCTAGCAGGTAGATGGAGTTGGGTATGTCTGGCGGCAGGGACATGAGCCGCGATAAGGAAATCTTTCAATAGAAGCTGACAAGGAGGCTAAGACAATGGCTAGCACCTCCGGGCAGGAAGAGTTCCTGGCCGTCATCCGTAAGAGCCAGGAAGCCGTGATCGCCGTGGTCAGGAACTTGGCCGAAACCGTCAGGACAGCCAGTCC
>JBEKCN010000600.1:0-3811 GCA_050014855.1 Streptosporangiaceae bacterium
GGTATTTTCCGGCCCACGCCCGAACGTAGGGCAGGGTGCGCAGCCAGTTGATGCAGGTGTAGGTCCAGAAGTCGATGAGGACGACGCTCCCGCGCAGCCCTGCGGCCGTCAGCGGCGGCGAATTGAGCCACCCCGTCGCGCCGCCCAGGGAGGGCAGCTGGCCCTCAGTGGGCAACCGCACCGCCCCGGCTGAGGCCCCGGCCGGGGCCGGGGCGGCGCTCGGGTGCAGCCTCGCGAGCAAGGGCCGGTCAGCCTTCATGATGACTGCCGAAGTGACCGGAATGCCGCGCGCATCTCGTCCGAGAGAAGGCCTGGCCGTTGCCACGCCGCGCATTGGCCGCCCGGGCGGCCGCGTTGAAGTAAACAGACATCTGCGTCTCCTGACGCTGGCGATTCCCGCGCGCGGATCGGTGCTCCGCAGGCTGGTCCTGGCTCCACTGTCGCGCGTCGGGCGGTTCGTCGCGCCCGTAGGAGTCCCTGGGCAGCCCCTGGTCTCCTCCGGCTATCCCAGGGCAGCTGCTGCCATATGACGCCTCAGACGGCGCCGATGACGCGTTTGGCGTAGGACTCCAGGGTGGCGTCGGCGTCGTCGTGCATCAGGTAGACGCTGAAGTTGGCCGCGCCGATCTCGCGCAGCTCCTGCAGCCGGTCCACGTGCGCCTCGGCCGGGCCGAGGAGGCAGAACCGGTCCACCACCTCGTCCGGGACGAACTGCGTGGACGGGTTGCCCGCCTTGCCGTGGTGGGAGTAGTCGTAGCCCGCACGGGCCTTGATGTAGTCGGTCAGCGTGTGCGGGATCGTCTCCCCCGAGTCGCCGTACCGCGCCACGAGGTCGGCGACGTGGTTGCCGACCATGCCACCGAACCAGCGGGTCTGCTCGCGCATGTGGGCCAGGTCCGTGCCCACGTACGCGGGGGCGGCGACGCAGATCGTCACCGCGTCGGGGTCCCGGCCCGCCTCCACGGCCGCCGCGCGGACCGAGCCGACCGTCCAGCGCGCGATGTCCGGGTCGGCGCACTGCAGGATGAAGCCGTCGGCCTCGGCGCCGCACATCCGGAGCGCCTTCGGCCCGTAGCCGGCCATCCAGATCTCCAGGCGGCCGTCCCGCACCCACGGGATCCGGACCGGCGTGCCGTCGATGTCGACCGAACGGCCTTCGGCCAGATCGCGGATGTCCCGCATGGCCTGGGACAGCACGGCCAGCGGCGCCGGGCGCTTGCCCAGCACCCGGAGCGCCGAGTCACCCCGGCCGATGCCGCATACGGTCCGGTTGCCGTACATGTCGTTGAGCGTGGCGAACAGTGACGCGGTGACCGACGGGTCGCGGGACAGCGGGTTGGTGACCAGCGGGCCGACCATGACCTGGGAGGTCTGGGCCAGTATCTGCGAGTAGATGACGAACGGCTCCTGCCACAGCACGTGCGAGTCGAACGTCCACACGTGGCTGTAGCCGGTGCCGTCGGCCCGGCGCGCCAGGTCGATCACGCGCCGGGCCGGCGGATCGTTCTGCAGCACCAGGCCGATGTCCATCTGTCTCCCTACCCCAGGTACTGGCACGTGCCGCGGTGCAGGAACCGGCCCCGCCCGGGCTGCCCGTGCCACTCGCCGTGGTCCAAGATCACGTCTCCGCGCGACATCACCGTGGTGACCTGGCCCTGCACCTCACGGCCCTCGTAGGCCGAGTAGTCCACCGCCATGTGGTGCGAGGCGGCGGATAGCACATGCCGGGCCGCCGGGTCGTACAGGACGATGTCGGCGTCCGAGCCCGGCGCGATGGTGCCCTTGCGCGGGTAGAGCCCGAACATCCGGGCCGGTGTCGTCGAGTTGACCTCGACCCAGCGGGCCAGCGGCAGCTCCCCATCGACGACACCCTGATGCAGCAGGTCGATCCGGTGCTCGATGCCCGGGATGCCGTTCGGGATCTTGGAGAAGTCGCCGCGGCCGAGCTCCTTCTGCTCCTTGAAGCAGAACGGGCAGTGGTCGGTAGACACCACGGACAGGTCGTTCGTGCGCAGCCCGCGCCACATGTGCTTCCAGTGATCCCTGGTGCGGACCGGCGGGGAGGCCACGTACTTGGCGCCCTCGAACCCCGGGGCGTCCAGGTCGTCCTGGGACAGGTACAGGTACTGCGGGCAGGTCTCGGCGAACACCGGCGCGCCCCGGTCGCGGGCCTCGGTGACCGCGTCCAGGGCGTGGCGGGCCGACAGGTGCACGATGTACAGCGGCGCGCCCGCGACCTGGGCCAGCCGGATGGCGCGGGACGTCGCCTCGCCCTCCAGCTCGGGCGGCCGGGTGCGGCCGTGCCAGCCCGGATCGGTGTGCCCGGCCTCCAGCGCCTGGGCGACCAGCGCGTCGATCGCGATGCCGTTCTCCGCGTGCATCATGATCGTGGCGCCGTTGCCGGCCGCCTTCTGCATGGCCTGCAGGATCTCCCCGTCGGTGGCGTAGAACACGCCCGGGTAGGCCATGAACATCTTGAAGCTGGTGACGCCCTCGCCGACCAGGACGTCCATCTCCTTGAGCGTCCGGGCGTTGACGTCCGAGACGATCATGTGGAAGCCGTAGTCGATGCTGGCCTTGCTGCTGGCCTTGCCGTGCCAGGTGTCCAGGGTCTCCTGCAGGGAGCTGCCCTTCTTCTGCACGGCGAAGTCGACGATCGTCGTGGTGCCGCCCCACGCGGCCGCGCGGGTCCCGGTCTCGAAGTCGTCGGCGGAGAACGTCCCGCCGAACGGCATCTCCAGGTGGGTGTGCACGTCGATGCCGCCTGGCATGACGTACTGGCCGGCCGCGTCCAGGGTACGGTCGGCCTGGCCGGCCAGGGCGTCGGTGTGGGCGGGGCTGAGGAGCGCCGCGACCGTCTCCCCGTCGACGAGCACGTCGGCGGCGAGGGTTCCGGTCGCGGTGACCACGGTGCCGCCGCGGATGAGGGTGCGCACGGTGCCTCCTAGGGCTCGACCAGGGAGCCGTACGAGTCGGGCCGGCGGTCACGGTAGAACTGCCACTGGTGCCGGACCTCTTCGAGCAGATCCATGTCCAGGTCCCGGATCAGGACCTCCTCCTGGCTGTCGGAGGCCGTGCCGCCGATGATCTGCCCGCGCGGGTCCGCGAAGTAGGACTGCCCGTAGAAGTCGTCGTCGCCGAGCGGCTCGATGCCGACACGGTTGATGGTGCCGACGAAGTACTCGTTGGCCACGGCGGCCGACGTCTGCTCCAGCTTCCACAGGTACTCCGACAGCCCGCGGCTGGTTGCCGAGGGGTTGAACACGATCTTCGCCCCGGCCAGGCCGAGCGCGCGCCAGCCTTCCGGGAAGTGCCGCTCGTAGCAGATGTAGACCCCGATCCGGCCCACAGCGGTGTCGAACACCGGGTAGCCGAGGTTGCCGGGCCGGAAGTAGAACTTCTCCCAGAAGCCGGTGACCTGCGGGATGTGGTTCTTGCGGTGCTTGCCGAGGTAACGGCCGTCGGCGTCGATGACGGCCGCGGTGTTGTAGTAGACGCCCTCCTGCTCCCGCTCGTAGACGGGTACGACGAGGACCATGCTGAGCTCGCGCGCGAGATCCCGCATCAGGCGCACGGTCGGGCCGTCGGGCACGTCCTCGGTCCACCCGTACCACTGCGGGTCCTGCACCTGGCAGAAGTACGGGCCGTAGAACAGCTCCTGCAGGCACGCGACCTGCGCGCCCTGGCGGGCCGCATCCCGCAGCGCGGAGACGGCGTTCTTGATCATCGAGTCCTTGTCGCCCGTCCATTTCTGCTGGACCAGGGCGGCTCGTACGGTCGGCATAGCGGTCTCCTGTCAGGTGCGGCGGCT
>JBEKCN010000601.1:0-4486 GCA_050014855.1 Streptosporangiaceae bacterium
GCGGCGAGGGGGAAAGGACCGGCCAGATCGGCTCCCTGCTGGTCGGCGTGCAGGGCCCGGCCGGCCTGGTCTACGCCGGGCATGTCGGCACCGGCTTCACCCGGCAGACGCTCCAGCTGCTCGGCGACCGGCTGGCCGCCCGGCAGCAGCCCGCGAGCCCGTTCGCGGGCGAGGTGCCGCGCGAGCACGCCCGGGGAGCGGCCTGGGTCCGCCCGGACCTGGTCATCGACGTGGCCTTCGCGGTGTGGACACCGGAGGGCAGGCTCCGTGCCGCCTCCTACCAAGGGCTGCGCGACGACAAGGATCCCGCCGAGGTCATCCGCGAGACCTGAGGGGCCGCTACGGATCCGCGCCGCCCGGGCTGGGCAGGCGCGGGTCTCGGCCATGGCACCCACCTTCGCCCGGTGGCCGGCGCATCAGTCCTTGTCTTCACTGGGCAGAATGTCGGGCGGGATCACATCGGTTTCGGGCCGTGTGGCCGAACGGCGGCCGCTCGCCTTTTGCCAGTAGGTCTCCTTGCCCAGCAACGACTCACCGAACCGGTCGAACTCGGCGATCACCTTCTGCGTCGCCGCGGTGACGGCCTCACCGGTCCGTTCGCCCAGTTCCTCCAGCTGCCGGGACACCTCCAGCTGGACCTGAGCGGTCACCTCGTCCTTGGCCAGGGCACGCACCTCCTGCCTGGCCTCCCGCACCGCGGCACGAAGATCCTTCGTCGCGGCATGGGCTTCGCGGATCATCTCGCGGCACTCGCTCACCGCCGCTTCGAGCTTGTCCAGGTCACTCACGGCATCCTCCTCGCTCGCCGACGAGCCGCGGGCCATTCCAATCCCGCCGGTAATCCGCGGCCGGTGATGGCCTTGCACGGTGTGGCTCAGCTGCGCTTCATGGAACAGCAAGAACGCAACCAGACCTCGTTCTGCGCGCCCACCGGGAAGCGAGCGCACCTCGCCAGGTTACTGACCCGAGCGGGCTGCCTGACCGCTCCCCGGGACCGTGCGCCCGGGAGGGCCGGTCGGTGCCCAGCCACTGCGACGTCGCGGGTTGCCATAGTTTTGATCCGTGCTCGCCCTGCTGGTGATACTCGCGGTCGCAGTCGTCGTGCTGCTGGCCGTCACCCTGCGGCTGGCCCGGCGCGTGCGCGCTGTCGGGGGCGGCGGCGACCGAGCGCAGCCCCGGGCACCCGCGGTGCGTGCGCCGACGGCCAACGTTGCCGTCGTGACGCTCTACGAAATCTGGATGGGGCGGGCCGAACGAGACAAACTCGGCGCCCGGGACGACAACTGGGCGGATCTTAGCCGTGCACCCCAGTACGAAAGCTGGCGGCGGCTGGCCGAGGCGCGGGGCGCCCGCCAGGATGTGCAGCGCTACGTGACCCGCAGCCTGCTGTCGGAGGTCATCTATGCCGCTGGAGGTGTCGAGCGGGAATTCCTGCAGCTGCGCAAGGCGCTAGCCGATGTCCAGCAACTGGCCGACGAGGCGGTACCCCCGCCTCCGCAGTCAGCGCAGGGACAGCCGATTTCCCGCCCCTATGTCGGTGCCCGGCCGGTGCGGGAGGCGTCGTACTGCTTCGTCAACCTGCTCAGCTGGGCGCGATCCACGGCGGAGCGCACGGACCGCGCCTACAAACCGGGTTCGCCGCAGCGGGCCGGGCTGCTCCCTGCCCTCCCGCCGGGCCAGCTGCACGACAGCGTGGCGGCAGCGCTGCAGCATCTCAGGACCGCACTGCGCGATTCCCTGCGCCTCGCCGGTTACGCCTTCCATGCCGGTGCGGTCCCGGCCGAAGGGGCGCCCAGGACCGAGATCCTGCCCGACGGGCGAAACCTCGCGCGGCTGGCTGATCCACTGGCCGATCCGGCGCTGGCTGGGGAGGCATTCGAGTTCACCGAAGACCGCGACATGCTGGCCTACGCGACCGAACTGATGGCCGCGATCGAGGTGTTCGTCAACCGGGTGCTCGACGCCTTTGCCGCCACCCGGCCCGCGAGCCCCGGAGCCGGCGGATCGGCGCATAACCTGGACTCGTGAAGGCTGGCGCAGCCCTGGTGCTGACCGCGGATCCCGCCGAGGCGGGACGGCGGGCCGCAGGGATGGCCCGTGTGTCGCTGGGGGACAGCCCGCCCGCGTTCGGGGTGCTGTTCGCCTCCGCCCATTTTCATGATTCGGCGGAGGCCCTGCTGGCGGCGGTCGCTGAGCAGGCCGGCCCGATCCCGCTCATCGGCTGCGTGGCGGAGGCGGTCGCTGGCGGGTCCCGTGAGGTGGAGTCCGAGCCTGCCGTTTCGCTGTGGCTGGCGGCCGAGGTGGGCCCGGTCGAGACGTTCGCGATGGGGTTCGTGCGGACGGTCAGTGGGGGCGCCTACAGCGGCTACCAGTTCGGGCCGGGCCGGGCCGGCGTATGCCTGATGATCTGCGACCCGTTCACGTTCCCGGCCGACTACCTGCTGGACCACCTGAACTCCCAGGATGCCGGGATGCTCGTGATGGGCGGGCTGGCCAGCGGCGGGATGGGCCGGCGGGAGAGCCGGTTGTTCCTGGACGGCCGGGTCCTGTGCGAGGGCGCCGTCGGCGCGTACCTGCCGCAGGCGCAGATCCGCCCCCTGGTGTCCCAGGGATGCCGGCCGATCGGCGATCCGTTCACGGTCACCGCGGCCGAGGGCAATTACGTCCTGGAGCTTGGCGGACGCCCGGCCATGACCCGCCTGCAGGAGCTGGCCGCCTCGCTGGGTGGCCGCGACCTGGAACTTCTCACCGACGGCGTCCTGGTGGGAATCGTCATCAACGAGTACGGGGCCGAGCGGCACCAGGGCGATTTCCTGATCCGCGGCATCCTCGGCGCCAGTCCCGAAACCGGCGCCATCGCCGTGGGCGACGAGGTGCAGGTGGGCCAGACGCTGCAGTTCCACGTCCGGGACGCCGAATCGGCGGACCAGGACCTCCAGCGCACCCTGGAACAGGAAGCCGCCGCCCTGGGCGGCCGCCGTCCCGCTGGGGCGCTGCTGTTCACCTGCAACGGCCGCGGATCACGGCTGTTCCCCGGGCCCGATCACGACGCCCGCCTGCTGGCGAAGGTGCTCGGCGACATCCCAATGGCGGGATTCTTCTGCGCGGGCGAACTCGGCCCGGTCGGCGGCCAGAACTACCTGCACACCTTCACCGCGTCGATGGCGCTGTTCCCCGGGGCAGCACCGCCAGCATGACGGCTGTGGCCCGCCGCCTCCAGTTGCAGCTCGTGGGCAAGGAGATAGAGATGCTCCGCCTCCCGGCGTGCCGCACGTCCCCTGTCGCGCCAGCCTGCCACCCGGATCGCGCGAGCCCAGGCGCTGCTCGACTGGATGAAGCGGCATGCTCGCTGAACTTGCCAGTCAAGCCGGGCGGCCGACGTCCGCGCATACTCCCGCCCGATTGGCGCGGGAGGGAGCCGGACATGACAGCGCCCCCGGGAGCGTGTGCTCACGAGGGCGTGCCGTGGCCGGTGCGCAGGTCGCCTCACGGCGAAAGGCGCAACATGGCTCCAGCCGGACGGTATTCCATGAAGGCGGAAATTAGAGCCCGGGGGACACTAACGCACCGACAAGAAGTAGGAACGCGCGGCCGGCCAGCACTATTCCAGCCGGGCCGGGTTTCGAGCCGGGCTGCACACCATCACCCGCCGTTGGCTGGCATTACCGCGTCGCTGACCGGCCGGCCGTAGGTGACGGCCTCGCGCACCTCCCGGGGCAGCGACTGAGCCAGCTGCGCGTCGGGCTGAGCGCCGAGCGAGTCGTTGATCGTAGAAAACGCCAGGCGAAGGGCCACAAAGGCGGTGATGGCGAAGATCTGCCCGTCATCGAGCCCGGTATCGTGGAGCGCCTGGAGGTCGGCCGGCGTCGTCGCGTTCGGGTCCCTGGCGACCTTCCGGGCCCACGCCGCCATGGCCTTCTCCTGGTCCGTCAGCCCGGCGTCGCTGCCATTCAGAACCCCTGCCGCGACCGCGGCGTCCAGTGCTTCGCCCAGCTTCCCGCCCCACGCGAGCGAGCAGTAGGAGTCACCGAGGGCCGATACGGCGGCGGTCACCAGAATCCCGCGCTGGCGGAAGGTCAAACCGCTCGGCGTGAATGCTTCAGACATCAACCCGAACAGCTGCTTCAGGGTGTCTGGCTGGTGCGCCCACAGTCGGGACACGTTCCAAACGTAACCGCTGTCTGAGAGGTCTTCGTCGTAGAGCGCCCGCACCTGGGCGGACACTGGGGGTTCCGCGAGAAAGCTTCCGGTCATGCGCGCCGCGCTCCTTCGGGTTTGCGGGCCAGGTAGCCCACGACATGGATGTCGGCCCGCAGCGGCAAGCGGTCCCGTAGCTGCCCCTCAGCCTGCTCGACGGCCGCGCGATAGAACTCAGCCTCGCCGACGTTCTGGATGGCCTCATAAGCTGGTCCGGTAGCGGCCAGCGCACGCGCGTACAGTTCCGGGTCCGCGAACTCCCAGGCGAACGGAACTTCCAGGCGCTCGA
>JBEKCN010000602.1:0-3807 GCA_050014855.1 Streptosporangiaceae bacterium
CTGGGCAGCGAGGAGACCAGGGACCCGGTCCGCCAGGCCGGAGTGCGCTTCTTCGCCGCGGCCATCAGCGTGCTGACCGGCCAGAAGATCTCGGACACCACCTTCGGGCTGCGGGCCATGCGGGCGGAGGTCACCGGGGCGGTCCAGCTCTCCCAGCCCCAGTACCAGGCCTCAGAGCTGCTGATCGGCGTGATCACGCACGGGTACAAGGTGAAGGAAGTCCCGGCCACCATCCACAGGCGGCGTGTCGGCGAGAGCAAGAAGGGGCACAACCCCCTCTACGACCTGCACATCCCCGGCGTGAACAATCTCTTCTACGGCATGCGCTTCAGCCGCGTGGTCCTCGGGACCTGGTGGCGCGAACGTCAGCGCGCGTCGGGACCCGGGTCGGCGTCGCCCCGGTCGGAGGGGCCAGCGGGGTCCGCGGGGCTCGGCCGCGGGCCGGCGGCCATGGCGAACGGGTCACCGACCGCCGCCTCCGCCGCCTCCGCCGTCTCAACGGTCTCACGGGACGACCTGATTGACGGGTCGTCAGGCCCGGCTACCCCAGAGGCGGGCTCACGCTGAGAGCGCGCGTCGGCGAAGAGGATGTAGTGAAAGATCACAAACCGCAGGACGAACGTGAGGCAGTTGGCGGCGAAGTACACGCCGTCCGCGACGGCGATTCGCTTAGCCCCGGTGAGCTGCATGGACGCCGCGAGATGCACACCGAGCTTCGCCGCCAGCGCCAGCAGGACCCAGACCATGACCGACACGAGCCAGAACGGCAGCGTCTCCCTCAGGAGGTCCGGCCGGCCTTTGCGTTCCCAGGCCCAGCGGCTCAGCACGTAGCTGACCCCGGCTCCGATGACCGCGGCCAGGCCACCGGCCAGGCCCGCGGTCAGCTGGGCCGGGCCCAGCAGCAGGCTCAGTGAAACCTGGCTGGCGATGAGGGAGGCGACGGCGACAACGGTGAAGCGGGTGAAGCGGATGCCGACGTTGCTGCGGGCCTTGCGCCACAGCGCCGTACCGATCCGACTCGATGAGGGTGCCATTGGCTTCCTAGGTTACGTGACCAACGATCAAGATGTCCGGACGAGGTGCCGGAAGGCAGCTAAGGTGCCGACGCCCCAGGCCACGGCGTCCCAGTGGGCGGCGGGTTGCCGCTACCGGTCACCCCAGCCGCACGCTACCGCGCCGCCGCCGTGCGTGCAGCCAATGGGAGCTGCAGATGAGCTGGGAAAACGCTGAGGAAAGCAGGAAGGCGGGTGGCCGGGATCAACAGCCGGCTAGAAGCAATCAACCAGACACACCAAAGCCAAGGTGGGGAAGACGGAGCATGAAGATTCTCGTGTTGGGCGGGGACGGGTACCTCGGCTGGCCGACCGCACTGCATTTGTCGGAGGTCGGCCACGAAGTGGCGGTGGCCGATAACTTCGTCCGCAGGCACTACGACAACGAGCTGGGCGTGGAAAGCCTGGTGCCGATCGAGCCGCTGCAGACGCGTATCGCGGCGTGGGAAGAGCTGACCGGCAAGGAGATCGGGCTCTACATCGGCGACCTGACGGACGCGGAGTTCACGTACCACATCGTCGAGGACTTCGCCCCGGACGCCGTGGTGCACTTCGCCGAGCAGCGGGCCGCGCCGTATTCCATGATCGACCGGGCGCATGCCGTGTACACGCAGCAGAACAATGTGATCGGTAACCTGAACCTGCTGTTCGCGATCGCCGAGATCAACCCCGAAATCCACCTGGTCAAGCTGGGCACGATGGGCGAGTACGGCACGCCGAACATCGATATCGAGGAAGGCTGGCTCGAGATCGAGCACAAGGGCCGCCGGGACCGGGTCATCTACCCCAAGCGGCCGGGCTCGTTCTACCACCTGTCCAAGGTGCACGACAGCCACAACATCGAGTTCGCCTGCCGGATCTGGAACCTGCGGGCCACCGATTTGAACCAGGGCGTGGTCTACGGGCAGCAGACGCCGGAAACCGCGCGCGACGAGCGGCTGGCCACCCGGTTCGACTACGACGGGGTGTTCGGCACGGTGCTGAACCGCTTCGTCATCCAGTCGGTCATCGGCCACCCGCTGACCGTCTACGGTACCGGCGGGCAGACCCGCGGCATGATCGACATCCGCGACACCGTGCGATGTATTCAGCTCGCGTGTGAGAACCCGGCGGACCGCGGCGAGTTCCGGGTGTTCAACCAGATCACCGAGTGGAAGTCGGTCAAGGACATTGCCGAGACGATCAAGGCGGCGAGCCCCGAGGACGTGAAGATCGAGTACCTCGACAACCCGCGGGTGGAGCTGGCCGAGCACTACTACAAGGTCACCCACACCCGGCTCGTCGAGCTCGGGCTGGAGCCGCACCTGCTGTCCGACACCCTGATCGAGTCCCTGTTCGAGATCACCAAGCGGTACGCGCACCGGGTCCGCCGCGAGGCACTGCTGCCCACGGTGAACTGGCGCAGCCCCAAAGCCTCCTCCTCCTCCTCCTCCTTAGGTTTCCCGGCTGAGGTCTCCCGGATATGGGGACGCGTTTCCCGCGCTAGCGAGGGGAAATGCGGCCCAGGGTCAGGACAGGCCCATGAGCCGGGCGAGGCAGCCCGCGGCGTGGTCGAAATAAGCGGCGGTGCCGGTGACCACGTTGTTGAACTGACCGAACAGCTCGAAGCTGATAACGCCGAAGATGCCCGCCCACCCGGTCAGCGCCGCGACGATGACGTCATCCGGTACGTCGGGCATGACCGTCTCACGGAGCCGGCGGGCGTCCCCGGCCAGCTCCTGCGGCACGGGCTGCTCGCAGCGCGCGGGAGCGAGCTGACCGGCCGCGTGGGCGTCGCTGATCAGCTGCCCGAACACGACGGCGGACCGGGCGGCGGGGGCGATCGTGTCTGACGGCGCCTGATAGCCGGGCACCGGCGAGCCGTAGATCAGCGCGTATTCGTGCGGATGGGCCACCGCCCAGGCACGGGCGGCGCGGCACCCGGCCAGCCACCGGCCCCGGTAGTCCTCCCGGGCGCACGTCGCATCCGCGTTCTCCACAGCGGCCCCGATCGCGTTGTAACCGTCGATGATCAGCGCCGTCAGCAGCTCGTCCCGGCTGGCGAAGTAGCGGTAGATCGCGGAAGACACCATGCCCAGGTCCCGGGCCACGGCCCGCAACGACAGGGCTGCGGCGCCGCTGGCCGCCAGCTGGGCGCGGGCGGTGTCGGTGATCTCACGGGTGATCTCCGCGCGGACCCGTTCCCGGGCTGTGCTGCGTGCTGGCATGCTCCGACCATAGCAGAGCACCCGGCGCGAACAAGAGCAGCGCTCTACGGCGGTCGGCCGGGCCGGCGTTTAGCCCGGTGGCCGGGGTGGAGCAGAAGCTTGCCGAGTCCGCCCTCCGCTCCGCGGTCCGGGAAGCGCTGGGCCCCGAGGAAGAAACCGTGGAGGAGCACACCGTGACCGGCGTGCCGGGGCGGGCGCTGGCGGATACGGCCCGGCCCGTGAACGCCCAGCTCATGGTGCTTGCTACCCGCGGCGAGCATGCCGCCCGGCTGCTGGGCGCCGTCAGCCAGTACGTACTGCGCAACGCGCCATGCCCCGTCCTCGTCGTGCCCCAGGCCAGTAAGGGACTATAAGTAGTGCAGGCGTCCTTCGGAAAAGGGCTCGGCACGAGGAGGTAGGCGCGTTGGCTCCGTTTGTAGCCGCACCGATGGTAGAGACCAACATCACCAATATGCCGGAGAGCGGACTCATCGTCCTGTCGGTCTGCTCCATATTCCTGGCCGCAGCGCTGCTCGTCCCGGTCATGCTGGCCGGGCGCGCCCCGCGCC
>JBEKCN010000603.1:0-3806 GCA_050014855.1 Streptosporangiaceae bacterium
AGGCGTTCACCATCGTGGCTGAGCATGCCGAACGCCGCCTGGCCGCCTACCGGGGCAGCGGCGCCACCGCCGGCGGCGACACGCACCCCCGGATCCTGGGCTGCGCTGCGCCCAGGCCTGGCATGGAGCCGCTCATCAGGCGCTCGGCCGCACTGGCGGCGCAGCTGGCCGGGGATTTCCTGGTGGCAGTCGTCACGCCCGGGCCAGCATCCGCTGACCTGGACCAGGTGCTGGCCGGGTACGCCGCGCTGGCATCGCAGCTCGGTGGCCAGCTCACGGCGCTGCAGGGCAGCCCGGCCGATGCCCTCGCGAGGTTCGCACACCGGCACCAGGTCACCGAGATGGTGCTGGCCCGCGACCCGGGCGCTAGCCGCCACCGCCTCCTGAACGAACTCATCCGAGTGGCCGGAGACGCTGAGGTGCACGTCCTGCCCGCACAGGCGGCCCGCTAGTGGCGCGCAGCGGACCGGTTTGACCAGAACTTCGCCGCCGGCGTCCGGCTCAACCGCCGACAACCCGGGCGGCGCGGTGCCCGCCGGGTACGACCTGGCCGACTTCGGGCAAGCGAACTACCTGACCAGCCAGGTGACCAGCCAGTCCGGCACCCAGGGCAACTTCGTGTCCAACGGGTACTGGACCCCGTACGCGGTGACGATGACGAACGGAAACACCGTGATGGCCTCCCCCGGGTCCATCGAGGGCGGTGCGGCGTTCCCGGTTTTCTAAAACGCCGGCCAGTAGGTCTCTTTATGGCCCTGAAACATAAGTGATAGCTGCAACTGATCACTGGCTATCGCGCCCGGCGCTCAGCGGCGCTTGCGCTTGGCTGCGGCCCGCTCGTAGGCGGCAAGCAGCCTCGGGACCTGCGACTCCCAGCTCAGGGAGCTCCGCAGCCGCTGGGCGCCAAGCTGGCCCATCCGGGCCCGCGTCCCAGGATCGTCGATGAGTTCGACAATGCACTTGCCGAGCGAGGCCACGTCGTTGCGCGTCGCGTAGAGGCTCGCATCGCCGGCGGAGACGCGCCCCTCGTGCAGGTCGAACTGGACTATCGGCTTGCCGAGTGCCATGTATTCCATGATCTTGTTCATGGTGGAGATATCGTTCATCCGGTTGGCCTCGTCCGGGTTGACGCAGACGTCCGCGGTCGCGAGCACGGTGCCGAGATCCTCATCTGACAGCCGCCCGGTGAGGACTACCTGATCGTCCAGGCCCAGGGAGCTGACCCGCTCGCGCAGCCGCGGCAGCTCGGGACCCGAGCCCACCAGCACGAACTGGATATCCGGGCGCAGCAGGTCCGCGATGATCATCCGGGCGGCCTCGATCAGGTAGTCCAGGCCGTCCTGCCGGCCCATCACACCCACGTAGCCGACCAGGTACTTCCGGCCGCGGCGCCACTTCTCGTCCGGCCGCGCGCCGGCGAACCTGGTGACCTCCGGCGCGGAGCGCACCACGAACACGTCCTCGCGCGACATCCCGCCGCGCCCGAGAGCGATATCGCGGTAGCTCTCGTTGGTCTCGATCGACACGTCCGCGCAGCGGTAGGTGAGGCGCTCGAGCAGCCTGGCCAGGCGAACCGGCCGGCCGTCATCCCGGTGGCCCTTCGCGATCATCAGCTCCGGGCATACGTCGTGGTGGTCATAGATCAGCCGTGACCCGAGCGCGACCAGCGGCAGGGCAGCAAGGAAGAGCAGGTCGGGCGGATTGCAGATCTGCACGATGCGGACGCGGTGCCTGGCGCGGATCGTGAGCGCGAGGCGGAGCTGAGCCCCGATCGCGATCAGGTACTCGACCAGGTAGCCCGCCAGCCGTCGCGCCTCGGGGCCGGGCCGGTAGCGATAGATGCGTACGCCGCTGAGCGTCTCGCGGCGGAGGGGATGCTCCCGGGTCCGCGGGCAGACGACGTGCACGTGGTATCCCGCGGCGACGAGGGCCAGGGCCTCCTGCCAGACCCGCCGGTCGAAAGGCACGGGAAGATTCTGGACCAGGATCAGGACATGCGGGCGCCCGCCGCGGGCCCGCCGTAGGTGGGCGGTCATCGCGGCTTGCGAAGCCAGATCGGGCCGGGTTCCTCGCGTGCCAGTCGTACCCGGCGGGCCGTCCTGGCCGCACGGTGGATCAACGGCGTGGGCAAGGTTGCTCCTTCATGGCAGGGCTCAGGCGCACGCGGCTAGTAGGCACCGGAGCCTCGGATGACCGCGGATCCCGTCTTCCAGAGAATCTGCAGGTCCAGGGCGAGCGACCAGTTCTCCACGTAGCGCAGGTCGAGCCGTTCTGCTTCCTCCCACGGCAGGTTCGACCTGCCGCTGACCTGCCACAGGCCGGTCATGCCCGGCTTGACCACCAGCCTGCGCCGCATGTGGCCGCCGTAGCAGGCCACCTCCTCCGGCAGGGCCGGCCTAGGCCCGACCAGGGACATGTCGCCGATCAGCACGTTGATGAGCTGCGGCAGCTCATCAAGCGACCAGCGGCGCAGCCAGGCGCCCGGACGGGTGACCCGCGGATCCCTGCGGATCTTGAACAGGACCCCGTCCGCCTCGTTATGGGCGGCAAGCTGGGATTTGCGCTGTTCGGCACCCGGCACCATGGTCCGGAACTTGTAGAGGGTGAAGCCCTGGCCGTCCTTGCCGATCCTGGTCTGGCGGAAGAACACCGGGCCGTGATCGGCGAGCCTGATTGATATCGCGATGGCGGCGAACAGGGGCGCGCTCAGGAGCAGCGCCAAGGCGGCGCAGGTCTTGTCGAAGACGCTCTTGATGGCTTGCTTGGCCCCGGCCAGCTCCGGGTGGTCCACGTGCAGCAGCGGCAGCCCGGCCACGGGGCGGATGGTCGTCCGCGGGCCGGCCACATCGAGCAGGGCCGGCGCGACGAACAGGTCGGTACCGGTCTTCTCCAGTTCCCACGCCAGCTCGCGCAGGCGGCTGCCGTCCATCTCGGGGCAGGCCAGCACCGCGACCGTATCCGCGCCGAACCGGCCGACGGCCGCCGCGACGCCGCACAGGCCGCCGGCCACGGGCACGGGCACGTCGGCCGCGGGCGCGCCGGCCGCGCCATCAGGCCCGGCACCCTCCGGCGCGTCGACCAGGCAGGCGGCGACCACCGCAAGGCCGTGGTATGTGTCCCGGCGCAGCGCGGTGACCAGCCGGGACACCGCGGCCGCATGGCCCACCGCGACCACTCGCCGCACGCACCAGCCCCGGACGCGCCGCCGGTGCAGGCGCTTGCGGAGCAGGTACCTGGCCGTCAGGTCCATGACGGTCGCGGACGGCAGGGCGATCGCTATGTACCCGCGGGCCAGGTCGAGCTTGGCCGCGTAGGAGAAAACGGCCAGGCCCGCGGCCAGGTTGACCGCCGCGCTGAGGATCCGGCGGAACTCATCGGAGCCGAGCCCGATGAACCGGGTGTCGTACCCGCCGGCCAGCAGCACCGACATCCACCACACGACGGGCAGCCCGCACGTAAGGCCGAGGTAAGTGTGCGGCAGGTAGGCCGGGCCGCCGAAACGGACCCTGGCCGCCACCGCGCCGGCCGCCAGAGCGCACGTCGAGTCGGCCAGGGCCGCCCGGCGAAGGTAGGCGTTCGTCCACGCCCTCGCGCCCAGCACGGCGGCGTTCCCGTCGGCCGGCATGCGGCCGTCGGTCTCGACCACACTGTCGGTCACCCCCATGCCGCAAACCGCCCCCCGGTGTCCTGGTCCCGCCCGCCAGCTATATGCCGCAGAACGCCAAAGGCTCGCTCAGTCAACGAAATGGTTCCTCTCCGAACCTAACGCCTATTTATCCGCTATCGCCGGGAAATTCCGTGCAGCT
>JBEKCN010000604.1:0-3803 GCA_050014855.1 Streptosporangiaceae bacterium
GGCGTGTTCGGCGAACTGACGTTGACGACCACGTAGTCGGCCACGCCGGCCACCAGCCGGGCGCTGGTCACGTAGTCGGCGACGGCCTCATCCGCCGGCACCGTCTTGGTCTTGCCGATGTTGACCCCGACGACCAACCGGTCCCGGGTCCACCGGTCCCGGGCCCGCCGGCCGCTCCCGCGAGCGCCGCCACGGCGGCCGTCCGCGCCCCGCCGCGCCCTCCGCCCCGGCCCGGCGGCGGCCCGGAGCTGCCGCGCGCGCAGGCGCTCGGCCGCGGCCGCGGCGCCCGCGTTGTTGAAGCCCATCCGGTTCACCACCGCGCGATCGGCGGGCAGCCGGAACATCCGGGGCCGCGGGTTACCCGGCTGCGCCTGCGCCGTCACCGTGCCCACCTCGATGAACGCGAACCCGAGCGCGGCGAGGGCGTCCACGCCGCGGGCGTCCTTGTCGAACCCGGCGGCCAGCCCCAGCGGCCCGGGCAGGTCGAGCCCGAACGCCTGGACGCGCAGCACGGGATCCCGCGGAGCCAGCCAGCGGCGCAGCAGCCAGTTCACGGCGGGCAGCGCCCCCGCCGTGCGGATCAGCCAGAACCCCGCCCGGTGCGCGGCCTCCGCGGGAAGATGCCGCAGCAGCGCCCGATACACCACCTCGTACACGAAGTCCATGGTGGCATCCGGCACCGCCGGCCGCGCTAGCCGCGCCCCGTTTCCGTACTCCAGGCCGACCAGGCGATATCCAGGGAGTCGACCAACCGGGTGAACGTGCCGTCCACCGATTGCGGCAGGCCGAAGCCGCCTCCACAACCCCGGCGGGGCAGCTTGGGCCGCCGGTCTTCGGCCGTGATCGTTTCTTCTTGGCGAGTGTTCCCCACGAACTTGACCTTTGTTTTTGATCTTGCCTGGGTGGGTGCCGTCCTGTGGAGCTGCTTGCTGACCTCGGCCGCTCGAAGAGTGGGTGAGACAGGAAGCGGAAGCGGAACGCCCAGGACGGCACCCGCCCACGCCAGCGGCGCAAGCCGCTGTCTGTTTGCCCTGCATAGTGCCCACACGCGCGGGTGTCCTGCCGGCCGCTCGGCGCGCCCCTGCGGGCCTGACGGCGAGGGCCAGGCCATAGGCCAGGCCCGCAAGCACGCGGCGAACCTCACGTGAGGGATGGGCGGGCAGCGGCAGAACGATCGCGCCGTGGTGGGTGTGCGGCGGGGTGCCGCCCGGCGCGGTGGGGCGGGCGGGTGGGCCATCTGTGCTGGTGATGCAGATTCCGTGCCTGCTGGCGCGGCCGGGGACGAGCTTGGCGGTGCCTGGCCCGCGCGGTGCGCCTTCCTTGGTGCCTGCCTTTCCCCGGCTAGCGCGGCCGTTCGCAACGGCCGCGCTAGCCCTTGTGGCCTCAGAGTTGGCCCGTCCACTCGATAACCAGGCGGCGGCCCTGTGTGCCTGGGGCTGGTTCCTTCTGCATCCCTATCTGAGAGGGAACGCAGCGCCGATCGTGGGCCGCACTGGCGCCCCGGGCGCCGCGGGTGCCCTGGGTGCCGCGGGTGCCGCGGGTGCCGCGGGGCTCAGGTGCCGCGGGGCTCAGGCGACCAGCTCGCTGTCGCCGGTGAAGGCGGACCACAGCTCGGCGTAGGTGCCGCCCGCGGCGACTAGGTCGTCGTGCGAGCCGATCTCGGCGATCCGGCCGCCGTCCATGACCACGATCCGGTCCGCGGCGGCGGCCGTGGTCAGCCGGTGGGCCACCACGATCGTCGTGCGCCGGGAGGTGAGCCGCTCGGTGGCACGGTTGACCGCGGCCTCGGACGCCAGGTCCAGCGCGGCGGTCGCCTCGTCCAGTAGCAGGATGTCCGGGTCGACGAGCTGCGCCCGGGCCAGCGCGAGCAGCTGGCGCTGCCCAGCCGACAGGTTCCGGCCGCGCTCGGCGATGGAGTGGTAGTACCCGCCGGGCAGCCGCGCGATCATGTCGTGGGCGCCGACGGACCGGGCCGCCGCCTCTATCTCCGCGTCGGTGGCGTCGGGCCGCCCGTAGGCGATCGCATCCCGGACCGTCCCGGCGAACAGGTACGCCTCCTGCGGGACCACGCCGAGCCGGTGCCGGTACTGCGCCAGGTCGTAGGCGCGGACGTCGGTCCCGTCGATGAGGACCGCGCCGCCGGTGACGTCGTAGAACCGGGCGATGAGCTTGACCAGGGTGGACTTGCCCGCCCCGGTCTGCCCGACCAGTGCGACCGTCTCGCCCGGGGCGATGGTCAGGCTGACCCCCTCGATGGCGTCCCGGTTCGCGGTCTCGTAGCCGAAGTGCACGTCCCGCAGTTCGATCCGGCCGGTCAGCTTGTGGACCGGCAGCGGGTGCGCGGCCTCCGGCGTGGACGTGGACAGCCGCAGCAGGTCCTTGATCCGGCGCAGCCCCACGACCGCCTGCTGGTAACCGTCGAACACCTGCGACAGCTCCTGCACCGGCGCGAACACCATGTCGATGTAGAGCAGGTAGGCGATCAGCGCCCCGGCCGTCAGCGCCCCGCTGCGGACCTGCCCGGTCGCCACGATGAGCACGATGGCGCCGGCCACGGTGGACAGTGCCTGGACGAACGGGAAGTAGAGCGCGATCAGGCGCTGCGAGCGCATCCGCGCCAGCCGGTAGGAGTCGCTGAGCGCCGCGAACCGGGCCTGGTTGCGGTCCTCCCGCCGGTAGGCCTGGGTGACCCGCAGGCCCGCCACGTTCTCCGCGAAGTCCGCGTTGACCACGCTGACCTTCTCCCGCGCGTCCTGGTAGGCCCGCGAGGACCGGGCGCGGAAGAACACGGTGACGACGATCAGCACCGGCAGGATGGCCAGGATCACCAGGCCGAGCTCGACGTTGATGATCAGCAGCGCGATCAGCACGCCGAAGAACGTCAGCAGCGAGCTCACCATGGTGATCAGCCCTGTCTGGAAAAAGGACGACAGCGCGTCCACGTCGGTCGTCATCCGGGTCATGATCCGCCCGGCCAGCTCCCGCTCGTAGAAGTCGAGCCCCAGCCGCTGCATCTGGGCGAAGATCTTCACCCGCAGCGTGTAGAGCAGCCGCTCCCCGTTGCGCCCCACGACCAGCGTTTCCGCGATGTTGACGATCCAGTCGGCGAACACGATGGCCAGGCCGATAAGGGACACGAGCACGATGGCGCCGAACGCCTTGCTTTGGATGCCGTTGTCGATGCCGTTCCGCACCAGCGCCGGCAGGGCCAGGCTGGCCAGCGCGTCCAGGCCGTCCAGGATCAGACCCACCAGCATGGCGATGGCGAGCGGCCGCAGCAGCCTGCGCAGCGTGAAGTGCCGGTCCCCGGCCCGGGCCTGGGCCTGGTCCACGTGCGGCAGATCGCGGGCCGGCGGCAATGCGTCGACCTGGGCGAGCAGTTCCGGGGTGGGTGGCAGGCTGCCCATGACGCCGTCGAATCCGTGACCGCCGCGGGCCACGTCCCGGTCCCGGGTGCGGCCCCGGCTGGCCGGTGCGCTGGCCTTGTCCCACAGCTCGGGGGTGACCTGGCCGGCCGCGGGTGCGGCGGTCACCTCGTTCTCGTAGTAGGCCAGTTCCCCGGCGTCGATGCCTTCGACGTCGTCGCCTGGCCCGGACAGCAGCAGCCGGTACAGCGGGCAGCGCTCGGTGAGCTCCTCGTGGGTGCCGATGTCGGCCACCTGGCCGTTGTCGAGCACCGCGATCCGGTCGGCCAGGTTCAGCGTGGAGCGGCGGTGCGCGATGAGCAGCGTGGTCCGGCCGCGCATGACCCGGTGCAGGGTGGCGTGGATCTCCGCCTCCAGCCGGGGGTCGACCGCTGATGT
>JBEKCN010000605.1:0-3796 GCA_050014855.1 Streptosporangiaceae bacterium
GCCTTCGGGACCAGTGATAATGAGGCCGTGGTGGTCGGCGCCGATGGATCACAGACGGACATCCCGCGAGCTGCCAAGGAGGTCCTGGCCGACACTGTATGGGACCTGGTGGCGGCCCGGCTGCTGTAGCGGTAGGCCCGGCACGTTTTGGTGGCAGCTTAGCGCGCTACACCACCATTGAGCTGATCATGGATACACTTCGGCCGAGCGCGCAATGAACACTTGCGGGCCCGCACTGGAAGAAAAGGGAGTCTTGTGGCACGTCGCCTGTTTACCTCCGAGTCGGTCACTGAGGGCCATCCAGACAAGATGGCCGACCAGATCAGTGACGCCGTCCTCGACGCCATGATCAAGGACGACACTGAGAGCCGGGTGGCGGTCGAGACGCTGATCACCACCGGTCAGGTCCACGTCGCGGGCGAGGTCACCACCCGCACGTACGTCGACATCCCGGGCATCATCCGGGAGAAGATCCTCGAAATCGGCTACGACTCCTCGGCCAAGGGCTTCGACGGCGCGTCCTGCGGGGTTTCCGTGTCCATCGGGTCCCAGTCGCCGGACATCGCGCTGGGCGTCGACGACGCCTACGAGTACCGCGAGGGTGAGGGCTCCGAGGAGTTCGACCGCCAGGGTGCCGGCGACCAGGGCCTGATGTTCGGCTTCGCCTGCCGCGAGACGCCCGAGCTGATGCCGCTGCCGATCATGGTGGCGCATCAATTGTCCCGGCAGTTGTCCTCTGTCCGCCGCAGTGGCACGGTGCCCTACCTCCGGCCGGACGGCAAGACTCAGGTGACGGTCGAGTACTCGGGAAACACCCCGGTGCGCCTCGACACGGTGGTGGTCTCGACCCAGCACGCGCCGGACATCAACCTGAAGGAACTGCTCGCCCCGGATATCAAGGACTACGTGGTCGGCCCGGTGGTGGGAGCGCTCGAGCTGGACACTTCCAACTACCGGCTGCTCGTCAACCCCACAGGCCGTTTCGAGGTCGGTGGCCCCATGGGTGACGCGGGCCTGACCGGCCGCAAGATCATAATCGACACGTACGGCGGCATGGCCCGGCACGGCGGAGGCGCGTTCTCCGGCAAGGACCCGTCCAAGGTCGACCGCAGCGCCGCGTACGCGATGCGCTGGGTGGCGAAGAACGTGGTCGCCGCGGGGCTCGCCGACCGGTGCGAGACACAGGTCGCCTACGCGATCGGCAAGGCCAAGCCGGTCGGCCTGTTCGTCGAGTGCTTCGGCACGGAGAAGGTGCCGGTCGAGCGGATCCAGGATGCCGTCCTGGAGGTCTTCGACCTGCGGCCGCGCGCCATCATCTCCGTGCTGGACCTGCAGCGGCCGATCTACTCGCAGACTGCGACCTTCGGCCACTTCGGGCGTACCGAGCCGGACTTCTCGTGGGAGCGCGCTGACCGGGTTGAGCAGCTCCGCGCCGCGGCCGGCGTCTGAGCCGCACTCCGGGTGTCGGCGACTCAGGCCTGCCCGCCTACCCGCCCATCCGTCTGCCCGTCAGGTCAGCGCTGACGGACAGTGATTGACATCCTCCCTGCCCTGAAGGGCGAGGATTCCGTGGAGCGGTACAGCAGCCGCGCCCAGCATAAGGCGGGGCGGGCACCGGTTTGGTGTCCGATATAGCCCGCCCTGCTCGTTGACCTCCTCCATGGGGGAGGAAGTGGCTGCTGCCGCTCCATGGGGGTTCCTGCTTCACCGCGGACAGCCAGGGTTGCTCCTGGTCTTACACCCGCTCCACAGGCTTTGACGTTCCGCCAGGCCGGCGGTAGGCGCTCACGCGCGGCCATAGTTTACCCCCCGGTTCCGGGCTAGCGCCGCCCTGAACGGCGGGGCTTGCGCCCGGCAAAGATTTGGTCATCGCCGGACGCGGTACCCCGCGTGATGCGGTCCGCAGACTGACCCTAAACCGGTTTGCGGATCATGGAAATAGCCCGAATTGAACCCAACGCTGTCCTTTTCGCGAACCGTACGGCTACGCCCGGAGCTGGTCAAACGATGCGCTTACGTTGCACGGTGCAATAACAGCATTAGTGGTGCGTTACTCGCGTTTCGCCCAGGCTCTCATTCCACTGCAATTAGTGCGCCAAAGCGCTAATCCGTGCAGACCTCAACAACGTATGGCTTCGCCGTTCCGCCAGCCGGCGGGCCCGCACACCTTTCCGGGCGTGCCCCGCACACCTTTCCGGGTCGAGGCCCGCACATCTTTCCGGGCGTGACCCGCGCACCTTTCGGGCCGAGGGCTGCAGACCTTTCCAGGCAGGCCGGGCGGGGCTTGTGCGTCCTGCCGGGCGGGGCTTGTGCGCCTTACCGGGCGGGGCTTGTGCGCTCTGGCGGGCTAGGCCGCGCGGGGCCGCGCACTCTTTTCGGGAGCCGAGCCAGTGCACCCTTTCGGCTGAGCCCGCTCACCCTTCCGGACTGGGCCGGCCCAGCACCATGCGCGTGACGCATACCTTGCAGTCCGGCCCAGGCATTTTTTCGAAATACTTGTGGATTAAGTACCTCAGAACCGTCCGCATGCGCGGCTTTTTGCCGCGACAGTTTCATTATGCCCAAGACGTTTTCGTTACGAGAAAAACGTTGACCTTCTCCGGCCTGGGTGGTACGTAAAATATGCAATTGTTAATAAGGCGGCTATCCGCTCTCCTGCGAAGCGCGGACATCCGCGGAAGGGAGTGTATGTGATTCTTTGACAGCTACTTTCCGGGCCCCTGATTCTCCCGCCTGCCTCTCCCGCTCCCGTCGCACCCGGACCCGTGTGCACGCAGCGCCGCGGCACTTGCGGATGAATGTGCGGATGGGTATGCGAAATCTCATGCGGATGCACGTGCATCCGCATACCATCAAAGTGTCCGGACCCGCAGGACGCGGCCGGAGTAGCTCTGCCTGGACGCGCCCGGGGAACGAGGCGGCCAGGTCTGGCTACGTGGTGATGCAAGTCAGGAGATACGACGATGCGTGGCATCTACAACGGCATGTCTGCCGGGGACCTTGAGGGAGTGGCGTGGCGCAAGAGCCAGCGCAGCAACTCCCAGGGTGCCTGCGTGGAGATGGCCAGGATCGACGCTGACATAGTTGCGATACGCAATTCCAGGGACCCGCACGGCGCGGCGCTCATCTGCCCTCGCGCCGCGATCGTGGCCCTCGTGGATCGGCTGCGGGACGGGGAGTTCGATCACCTCGTCTCCTGACGACGCCCGCGTGGCGCTGGCCTAATGGCCCGGTCAGCCGGGCCATTAGGCCAGCGCGTCACCTACTCTCTCCGCCGCCCGTCAGCGTGCCCTGCGTGGCGGGGCGGCGGTCTCCGGTGCTTGGGATCGCACAGCCGGGGGAATTCAGTACGCGAACCACCCGCGCAGCGGCCTGCCGCTCATCGGCACGCCCGCCGCGATACCGGACGGGAGAGACCGACATGACGGACAACGCGCTGGACCTGGACGCACTGGAGGCGCGGCGATCCCGGCTCCGCGACGCCTACCTGATTGACCGGCGGCCGGTTAGCAGTGCTCGCGGCATTCACCACATCGCCCTGATCAGCTCGGACGTCGAGCGCACCATCCGCTTCTACCAGGAGATTCTGGAGTTCCCGCTGACCGAGATCGTCGAGAACCGGGACTACAAGGGCTCTACCCACTTCTTCTTCGACGTGGGCCATGGGAACCTGCTGGCGTTCTTCGACTTTCCCGGCCTGAACCTGGGCCCATACGCCGAGGTGCTCGCCGGCCTGCACCACCTGGCCATCTCGGTGACTCCGGAGTCGTGGCGCCATCTGCGGGACAAGCTCGAC
>JBEKCN010000606.1:0-3787 GCA_050014855.1 Streptosporangiaceae bacterium
GTCGACGATGATCAGGGTCCGCTCGAACTGCCCCATATTCTCGGTGTTGATCCGGAAGTAGGCCTGCAGCGGGATGTCCACGCGCACGCCCTTCGGCACGTAGATGAAGCTGCCGCCGGACCAGACCGCGGTGTTCAGCGCGGCGAACTTGTTGTCGCCCACCGGGATGATCGTCGCGAAGTACTCCTGGAAAAGGTCCGGGTGCTCCTTGAGCGCGGTGTCGGTGTCCAGGAACAGGACACCCTTTTCCTCCAGGTCCTCGCGGATCTTGTGGTAGACGACTTCGCTTTCGTACTGCGCGGCGACGCCGCCGATGAGCCGCTGCTTCTCGGCCTCTGGGATGCCGAGCTTGTCGTAGGTGTTCTTGATGTCCGCGGGCAAGTCGTCCCAGCTGGCGGCCTGCTTCTCGGTCGACCGGACGAAGTACTTGATGTTCTCGAAATCGATGCCGGTCAGATCCGCGCCCCAGGCGGGCATCGGCTTGCGCCGGAACAGCTTCAGGCCCTTCAGCCGCAGGTCCAGCATCCACTCCGGCTCGTCCTTCAGCGCTGAGATGTCGCGGACTACGTCCTCGGACAGGCCCCGGCGCGCGGACTCGCCCGCCACGTCCGAGTCGGCCCAGCCGAACTTGTAACGCTCCAGACCGTCGAGCTCGGGGTGCGCGATTGTCGTCATGGGAGATGCCTCCGGACTCGGTTGTTGTACCGGCGGCGGTGCCGCTCGTGGTACTGCGGGATGTGCACGAGCGATGGCGCGGCGACATGCGTGGTGCACAACCTGTAACCATTAAAGGTTACCATAATGTTCTAGAAATTTATTGCTAGTTTCCTACCACCTGTGTTTGGCTGAAGAACAGGGGCAGCCTTCTTACCTGTGTGCCTTTAGCCCCTGGCGATATCGGCCGTAACCCGATACCAGTAACCTATGACTGCCCGACCAGAGCGACTGGACGTTACCCCGCTGCCCGATCTGCTGCACGGAAGCTCCCGCGCCGGGCCGGTACGGGAGCAGCGGCCCGTATACCTTGACCTGCTGCCGCCGTGCAACGCAGGGTGCCCGGCTGGGGAGAATATTCAGGCGTGGCTGGCCCACGCCGAGGTCGGCCACCACGAGCAGGCCTGGCGCCAGCTGACCGCCGACAACCCGATGCCGGCCATCCACGGGCGGGTCTGCTACCACCCGTGCGAGAGCGTCTGCAATCGCGCCAATCTGGACAGCGCGGTCTCCATTCACTCGGTCGAGCGGTTCCTCGGCGACCTGGCGATCGAGCGGCAGTGGGCGTTCGATCCCCCGGCCGTCCGCACCGGCAGGCGGGTGCTCATCATCGGCGCCGGGCCGAGCGGCCTGTCGGCCGCCTACCACCTGGCCAGGCTCGGCCACGAGGTCGAGGTCAGGGACGCGGGCGACGTACCGGGCGGGATGATGCGCTACGGCATCCCGTCCTACCGGATGCCGCGTGACGTCCTGGACGCCGAGATCGGCCGGATCGCCGCGATGGGCGTGCGCTTCACCTGCGACCACCGGGTGGAGGATCTGGACGCCGAGCGGCGCGAAGGCGGCTTCGACGCCGTGTTCGTCGCGGTCGGCGCGCACCTGTCCAAGCGGGTCGACATCCCGGCCAAGGACGCCGGGCCGATCATCGACGCGGTGTCGTTCCTGCGCAGCGTTGCTTCCGGGGAGCGGCCGGTAATCGGGCGGCGGGTCGCCGTCTACGGCGGCGGCAACACCGCGATGGACGCCGCGCGGGTGGCTCGCCGGCTGGGCGCCAACGACGCGCTCATCGTCTACCGCCGCACCCGCGAGCAGATGCCGGCCCACGAGGCGGAAGCCGAGGAGGCCGAGAGCGAGGGCGTGCAGATCAACTGGCTGCGCACCATCACCGCCTTCGACGGCCCGGAACTGACCATCGAGGCCATGGAGCTGGACGAGACCGGGTTCCCGCAGCCGACCGGGCGGTTCGAGACGCTCTCCGCCGACACCGTCATTCTCGCGCTCGGCCAGGAATCCGACACCGCCTTCCTGAGCCAGGTGCCGGGGGTGGAGATCGCGCGGGACGGCGTCGTCAAGGTCTCGCCAGCGATGATGACCGGCTGCCCCGGAGTGTTCGCCGGCGGGGACATGGTGCCGGCCGAGCGGACCGTGACGGTCGGTGTCGGGCACGGCAAGAAGGCGGCCAAGAACATCGACGCCTGGCTGCGCGACACTGCGCCGGTAAACCTGCCCAAGCACGACACCGTCTCCTTCGACCAGCTGAACCTCTGGTACTTCGGCGACGCCGCCCGCCGCGAGCAGCCGGAGGCCTCGCCGGAGCAGCGGACCGCGGACTTCAGCGAGGTGCTCGGCGGCCTGTCCGAGCAGGAAGCGACGTACGAGGCGCGCCGCTGCCTGTCCTGTGGCAACTGCTGCGAGTGCGACGGCTGCCTGGGCGCGTGCCCGGAGGACGCGGTGATCAAGCTCGGCGTCGGTTTCCGCTACGAGTTCGACTACGACAAGTGCACCGGCTGCGGCGCGTGCTACGAGCAGTGTCCGGTGCATTCGATCGAGATGGTCCCGGAGGACTGATGACTCGCACCACGATCGACGGTAACGAGGCGGCGGTCTCGGTGGCCTACCGGCTCAACGAGGTCTGCTGCATTTTCCCGATCACGCCGTCGTCGCCGATGGCCGAGCTCGCGGACGAGTGGTCCAGCAAGAAACGCCCCAACCTGCTGGGCGGCGTGCCAGCGGTGATGGAGATGCAGAGCGAGGGCGGCGCCGCCGGGGCCCTGCACGGCGCGCTGCAGAGCGGCGCGTTGTCCACCACCTTCACCGCCTCGCAGGGCCTGCTGCTGATGATCCCGAACATGTACAAGATCGCGGGCGAGCTGACCCCATGCGTGATGCACGTGGCGGCCCGGTCGCTGGCCGCGCAGGGGCTGTCGATCTTCGGTGACCACTCCGACGTGATGGCCGTGCGGCAGACCGGCTTCGCGCTGCTGGCCTCCGCGTCGGTCCAGGAGGCGCACGACCTCGCGCTGGTGGCGCAGGCCGTGACGCTTTCGACGCGGGTGCCGTTCGTGCACTTCTTCGACGGGTTCCGCACGTCGCACGAGCTGAACACGATCGAGCTGCTGTCCGACGACGACCTGCGCGCGCTCGTGCCCGAGGAACTGATCCGCGCGCACCGCGGCCGGGCGCTGACACCGGAGCACCCGTTCATCCGGGGCACCGCGCAGAACCCGGACGTGTACTTCCAGGCGCGGGAGACGGCCAACCCGTTCTACGCCGCCGTGCCGGCCGCGGTCGAAGACGCGATGGCCGCCCTCGCCGACCGTACCGGGCGCCGCTACCACACGGTGCAGTACACCGGTCACCCGGAAGCCGACCGGGTCATCGTCGTGATGGGCTCGGGCGGGGAGACCGCCGCGGAAACCGTGGCCCACCTGAACGCCCGCGGCGAGCGGGTCGGCGTGCTCCAGGTCACGCTGTTCCTGCCGTTCCCGGTCCGCGCGCTGCTCGACGCGCTGCCCGCGACCGCGAGCCGGATCGCCGTGCTCGACCGCACCAAGGAGCCGGGCTCGAACGGCGAGCCGCTGTTCCTGGACGTGGTGGCCGCGCTGGCCGAGGCCCACACCGACGGCGAGCGCGTGACCATGCCCGTGGTGACCGGCGGCCGGTACGGGCTTTCTTCGAAGGAAGTCACCCCCGCGATGATCGCCGGGGTGTTCGCCGAGCTGGCGCGCGAGCGGCCGCGGCGCCGGTTCACGGTCGGCATCACCGATGACGTGTCCGGCCTGAGCCTGCCGTA
>JBEKCN010000607.1:0-3783 GCA_050014855.1 Streptosporangiaceae bacterium
CCTGACGATTGCGGCCCCAGCCTGCGCCGGGTGCGGCAAGGTCACGGCCGACCTGCGGCACAAGACCGCCTCTGGCCGGGTCTGCGGCACCTGCGCGGCCCGCGATAGCAAGGGAACGTGTGCTCGCTGCGGCCAGGCCAAGCGGATCTACGCCCGGCGTCCCGAGGGCGGCATCTGCTCGGCCTGCTATGACAAGGACGAGCAGGTCGTGACGGAATGCAGCGGGTGCGGCCGGATGCGACGCGCCGCTGCCCGGACACCCGACGGCAGCGCACGATGCCAGTTCTGCACCACGCGCCCGGTCCGCACATGCTCGGCCTGCGGCCAGCAGCGCACCGTCGCCGGGAGCACCGATGCCGGCCCGGTCTGCGCCTCGTGCTATCAGGCTCCGCAGCGCCCGTGCGGACGCTGCGGCCGGACGCGCAAGATTGCCAGGCGGGCGACAGCATCCACCCCTGACCTCTGCTACAGCTGCTACCAGGGCGCGTCGGCGACTTGCTCGGTCTGCGGGGAAACCAGGCCCTGCCAGCGGGTCTCCTCGGGCAGCCCGATCTGCCGGAGTTGCCGGACCCGCCCTCCCCGGCCCTGCTTCCGGTGCGGGCGCAACCGCCCCGTCCAGGCGGAATGGCCCGCCGGGCCGGTCTGCACCGGCTGTTACGAGCACGTCCGCCGCCACCCCGCCGAGTGCGCGGGCTGCGGAGCAGTACGACCGCTGATCGGCAGCGACGATCAGGAAAGACCGGTCTGCGGTCCCTGCGCCGGAGCTCCGAGGCTGGATTACACCTGCCGCGAGTGCGGGCGGGGAGGAGAGATCCACAGCGGCGGGCGCTGCTTCGGCTGCGTCTTGGCTGAGCGTGCTCACGCCTTGCTCGCTCGTCCCGACGGAGAGGTCTCAGCGGAGTTGCGTCCGCTGTTCGTGGCATTCACCACGGTCACCAACCCCGCCACCGTGGTGACCTGGCTGGGCAAGAGCCGATCGGCCCAGCTGCTCGGCAGCCTGGCCAGGACAGGCGATCCCGTCACTCACGACCTGCTCGATAATCTGCCGCAAACCCAGGCGCTGCAGTACGTCAGGGAGATGCTGGTCAGCTCCGGCGTCCTGCCTGCGCGCAATGAGCACCTGGAGCGACTGGCGCCCTGGCTGGAGCACCTGCTGCACGACAAGCCCGCCCACCAGGCCCGGCTGATCAGGCCCTTCGCACACTGGTTCGTGCTCCGCCGCGCCCGCCGAACCGCCGCCCGCAGAACCTTCACCCGGGGATCGGCCGACTTCGCGCGGACCCGCGTCATCGTTGCCCTCGACTTGCTGTGCTGGCTGGATCAGCGCGGCCAGGACCTGCGTGACCTTACCCAGGCGGATCTAGACCGGTGGCTGACCGACGGCACGAGCACCCGCCGGGCCGTGCGCTACTTCCTCCAGTGGGCATATGGCCGCGGCCTAGCTGGTGATCTGAACGTGCCGCTTCCCCCGCGTCAGGAACCAGAGCGCCTGCTCGCTGAGCGCGACCATGTCTACCAGCTTGACCGCTGCCTCACCGACGAGGCCATGCCATTGGACCTCCGGGTCGGGGGAGCGCTTGTCTTGCTCTTCGGGATGCTAGTCAGCAGGATCACCCAGCTGACTAAGAACGACGTGATCGAAGACAGCCGGGCCACCTGGCTGGCCATCGACGGGCATCGTCTCATGCTGCCGGCAAGGCTGGCGCAACTCGTCCGCCAGCTGCGCGACCAGGACGAGCCACGATGGACACTCGGTCGCCTGGGAGCCTCGGTGCCATGGCTCTTTCCCGGCCAGAGCCCAACCCGCCCGGCCGTGGACATCCTCTTCGGCGTCCGTCTGCAACGCTATGGCATCGACGCTCGTGCCGGGCGCAACACCGCCCGCCTTGCACTGGCTGCAGAACTTCCTGCCTCTGTCCTGGCTGACCTGACGGGCATTAGCGTCGGCACCGCCGAGCGCTGGTCCCAATGGGCAAAGCGAGACTGGGCTGCCTATGTCGGCCAGCGCACGGCTGATGACCGAAGAGGCGTCGGCAGCCAGGAACTTACCAATCCAACCTGCTAAACATGCTAATTGCCGCTAGAATTAGGTCGTTTGTTAAGTTGGTTGGGAGGTTCCTTGCGCAGCTTCACTGACCTTGACGCGCTTATCGGGATGGTGCCCTCACAGGTCGTCACCCGGCTCAGCGCCATCGACTTCGGCCGGGGCTCGGAGGCGCTCTACCGTGACCAGATGCCGGGGCTGCTTACCGAGCTCGCCGACCGGGCCCGAGTCCTGAGCATAACCGCCTCATCGGCGATCGAGGGCGTCATCGTCGCCGACGCCGACCGCGCCCAGCGGATTATCGACCGGCGGACGACAACGCTGCGCAACCGCAGCGAGCAGGAACTCGCCGGCTACCGCGACCCTCCGAATAAGTGCACTGCGCCAGCAATATCAGGATCGCCCAGCAGAAGATTTCCCAGCTCAGTAGGGGTGTGGCTAAATGACTGCGCCCCTACCGAGCGATATCCGGTCGCCGCTCGTTGCATTTGATGCAACAACGACCGTTGCGCCGCCTACTGGCGGGTGAGTCGGCCGGGTTCAGCAGGCGCGTAGAGGTGACCGCCGACCCTCACCCACCGCCACTGTCCGTGACGTGAGCCGCGCCACTCGCAGCGGCGGCCGGGGAATACTGCATCCTCCGAATAAGTGCACTGCTCCAGTACGATGGACCCCCGGGAAAGGGCCTAACGGCCTGGGCCGTCTTCGTTGCGGCGGTCCTACCTTTGGCTTGTGGTCCGGCCGCTGCCGGACCACGAGCCGGATAGGGATAGGGAGCCGAGGTACATGGCCACATACGACGTAGGCGGACGTTCCGCGATCGTCACCGGGGCTGGTTCGGGGATCGGGCGCGCGATCGCGCGGCTGCTCGCCGCCAACGGTGCCGCCGTTCTCGTTACCGACATTAACGAAATCGGCGTGAAGTCCGTGCTCGACGAGATCCACGCCGCCGGGGACACGGCCGCGGGCCTGGCGGGCGACGTGACCGACCAGGAGTTCGCGGAACGCTGCGTCACCGCGGCAGGGGGGCTGGGGCCGCTGCGCATCGCCGTCAACAACGCCGGCATCGCCGGTGCGGCCGCGCTGGTGGGTGAATACCCGCTTGACTCGTGGCGGCAGGTCATCGAGATCAACCAGAACGCAGTCTTCTACGGCCTGCGCGCCCAGCTGCCGGCCATCGCCGCGGCAGGTGGCGGCGCGATCGTCAACATCGCCTCGATCCTCGGCTCGGTCGGCTTCGCCGGTTCCTCGGCCTACGTGACCGCCAAGCACGCGATCGTCGGCCTGACCAAGAACGCCGCTCTGGAGTACGCCGCCCAGGGCGTCCGGGTCAACGCGGTCGGCCCCGGCTTCATCGCCACGCCGCTCATCGACGCGAACCTCGACGAGCAGGCCCGGGCGTTCATCGCGAGCAAGCACGCTCTCGGACGGCTCGGTACATCGGAGGAGGTTGCCGCGCTTGTGGTCTTCCTGGCCTCCGACGCCGCCTCGTTCATCACCGGCAGCTATCACCTGGTGGACGGAGGCTATACCGCTGAGTAACGACCCGCTGCGCCCGGCCAGCTTCGCCCCGGTTGCCCGTCGGCACCGTCGAGGAGATCACTGGCGCCCAGGCTCGCACCTTCCGGGACTGGGCGCGGGAGCACGCCCGCGATTTTTCCCGGCCGGAGAGGACGAACGGCGCTCACCAACGGGACCTTAGCCGGCTGTATGCGGGCGCTTCGGCAGGACATGCTGAC
>JBEKCN010000608.1:0-3783 GCA_050014855.1 Streptosporangiaceae bacterium
GGGATCTGCATACGCGTCCGCGTGTCCGCCCAGATGGGCGTTATGACCGAAACGCCGGATTCACCCTTGCTGAGAAAACCTCAATGATCTGAGTCGCACGCGGGACACCACCGGAAACGGCTCTTCTTTCGGCCCGCCCGGCATTTGCCCCGGCCACCGCATCAGCTCCCAGGCCTGCGATTCCCGTTCCCGTCCACGGGAGTGAACCAGATAAACGGGAGTGAACCAGGTAAATTGGGGCGAACCGGGTAAATCGCGTATCGCGCGGGATACGCGGGACTCAGCGGTGGAGTGGAGCGGACTGGAAAAGAGCTGGCCGGCGCGATGGCCAGAACCTTGCCACGCCTGTTAAAGCCGATACAGTCGGAACCGAAAAACTGAGCAGTATTAAGGATGTACGGCCTGAAAGTGATTTGATAGCAGCTTGGGGGATCACTCTCTGGCTAGGGGAGCCGGTGTGAGTAACCGAACCATCAGATTGGCTCGCGATTCGGACTGCCATCTCCTGCTGCCTGCCGACGACACCGAATCGCCCGAGGTCACCGTCCTTATCCCGGCGGCGAACGAGGAACTTACCGTCTCCGACTTCGTAGCCTGGTGCCAGGAAGGGCTGAGCAGAGCCGGGGCGGTCGGCGAGGTGCTCATTGTCGACAGCTCGTCAGACCGTACCGCCGAGCTTGCCCTCAAGGGCGGGGCACGTGTCCTCGAGACCCCCCGGCGAGGACTCGGCCGGGCCTACATCGACGCATTGCCGTATGTGCGCGGCAAGTACGTGATCATGGGCGACGCCGACTGCACCTACGACTTCCGCGAGCTCGCCCCATTCATCGACGCCATGCGCGGCGGCACCGAGTACGCGATGGGCTCGCGCTGGAAGGGCTCGATCGAGCCGGGAGCGATGCCTGCTCTGCATCGCTATTTCGGCACGCCCGCCACCACGTGGATCCTCAACCGTCTCTACGGCAGCCATTTCAGCGACATCCACTGCGGGATGCGGGGCATCACCCGTGACGCGCTCTGCCGCATGGGCCTGACTGCCCAGTCGTGGGAGTACGCCTCCGAGATGGTGCTGAAGTCGGTCCGCATGGGGCTGCGGACCACAGAGGTGCCGGTCACCTTCTACAAGGACCGTAACGGCCGCCAATCGCATCACAAGCGCGCAGGCTGGTTCTCCCCCTTCCAGGCCGCGTGGATCAATCTGCGCGCCATGTTCATCCACGGTGCAGAATTTTTCCTGTTCAAGCCCGGCATCGTGCTTTTCGTCCTTGGCCTGCTGCTTACGCTGCCGCTCAGCTTCGGCGGGATCACGATAGGTCCGGTGACGTTCAACCTCTACTGGATGCTAATCGGCCTGACCCTGTCCGTGCTGGGCCTGCAGAGCATCTACTTCGGCTGCCTCGCTCATGTTTTCCTCGATTATTCGGATGAAGCACGACGACGGTGGCGACGCGTTTTCCGCTACACCACCACAGTCGTTGCGAGCGGGCTGCTGTTCACGCTCGGGTTCGCGCTGTCCGCGGCCGTGCTCGTGTATTACCTGACCCACGATTTCTCGCTGCCGGATGCTTCGTCCGTTATCGACCATCTCGGCATCGTCGGGCTGCTGTTCATGATCATTGGCTTTTCCACGTTCTGCTTCACCCTGGTTCTGCACGCCACCGAAGTGCGCTACGGGGAACGAGACCATGGCTGACACTGACGTCTCCCGGGAAGCGGCATTCGGCCAGGAAGGCAGGATCACGGGCGTCGATCGTGCCGGGGTCTGGCTGTCGGGTCACCAGATCAGGCGGGCTGTCGGCAGCCTCGAGGGCAAGGACGTCGGCGACTTCGGCTGTGGCTTCCAGGCGACGTACATGCGAACGGTCCTGGACGAGGTCAGGTCGGCGACGCTGGTCGATATCTCACTGACCGACGATCTCAAGTCGCGGCCGAACGTCACGGCGATCGAGGGGAAGCTTCCCGGTGTGCTCCAGGATCTGCCGGATCGCTCCCTCGACGTGATCTTGTGCATGTCCGTACTGGAGCACTTGTGGGAACCCGGCCAGGCCCTCACGCACTTCCGCCGCCTGGTGCGGCCGGGAGGCGTGCTGGCCATCAACGTGCCGTCCTGGCGAGGCAAGCGGGCGCTGGAGTTCTCCGCCTTCCGCCTGGGCCTGTCGCCGGCGACCGAGATGGACGACCACAAGCGCTACTACGACCCTCGTGACCTGTGGCCATTGCTGGTTACCGCCGGCTTCGTACCGCATGGCATTCGCTGCTTCAGGCACAAGTTCGGGCTGAACACGTTCGCCGTCTGCAAGGTCGATCCGGTGGGGAGCTGAATGACATTCTCGGACGCCTTCGTCGAGGAGTCGATCGACGTTCTGAGGTCGATCGACACCGGCCTGATCGAGCAGCTGGCCGAGGGCCTGGCGGCGGCCCGTGACCGCGATGGCCGCCTGTTCATCCTGGGCGTCGGCGGCTCAGCAGGCCACGCCTCGCACGCCGTCAATGATTTCCGCAAGATCTGCGGCTTTGAGGCATACACCCCGACCGACAACGTTTCGGAACTCACCGCGCGCACGAACGACGAAGGCTGGGACACCACCTTTGCCGAGTGGCTCAAGGGGTCACGGCTGTCCGACCGCGACGCGCTGCTCGTCTTCTCCGTCGGTGGCGGTAACGCGGAAAAGGGTGTGTCGACCAACCTGGTCGTCGCGCTCCAGCTGGCCCGTGAGCGCGGCGCCTCGATCTTCGGCGTCGTAGGGCGCGACGGGGGCACGACAGCCAAGCTCGCCGATGCCTGCGTCGTCATCCCCCCGCTTTACGGCGACCACATCACGCCGCACACCGAGGGCCTGTGCGCCGTGGTGTGGCATCTGCTGGTGTCGCATCCTGCCCTGGCTCGCGCGGCGACCAGGTGGGAGTCACTGTCATGAGCCAGCGAGCCATGCGGCGGGTGGGTGTGGTGGGCGGCGCCGGCTTTATCGGCGGCCACTTTGTCGACCGGCTGCTGGCCAGCGACCGGTGCGAAGAGCTCACCGTGTACGACAACTTCTCTTCCGGGCGCGAGTGGCATCTGGCCCCGCATCGGTCCGATGCCAGGCTGAAGGTGGTCAGAGGTGATGTGGGAGACCTGGAGCGGCTGGTGGCCGCGATCGGCGGCCACGACACCGTAATCCACCTCGCGTCGAATCCGGATATTGCGCGGGCGATGACCGACCCGGCGGTCGACTTTGACCAGGGAACGCTGCTCACTCATCACGTCGCCGAAGCGGCCCGGCGGGGCGGCGTGGCGATGGTGCTCTACGCCTCCGGCAGCGGTGTGTACGGCGACCTCGGCCACCACGAGGCGAGCGAGGATCACGGCCCACTGATTCCCGTCTCGACCTATGGAGCGAGCAAGCTCGCGGGCGAAGCCCTGCTGGCCTCCTACGCCGCCATGTTTGGCATCACCGCGCGGGCGTTCCGGTTCGGTAATGTCGTCGGCCCGCGCCAGACACACGGCGTGGGCTTCGACTTCATCCGCCGGCTTCTCGACGACCCGCGCCACCTGCGCATCCTGGGTGACGGCCAGCAGAGCAAGTCCTACATCCACGTCGACGATGTCGTCGAGGCCGTCCTGCACGCGGCCGACCTGGCCCAGCAACCCTTCGCCGTATTCAACGTCGCGACCGGTGACTATGTCACTGTCGCCGAGATCGCCGAGATCGCCGTGGACGTGGTCGGCCTGCCCGCGGGACGCACCCAGTTCGATTACACGGGCGGGGACCGCGGCTGGAAAGGCGATGTCCCCGTCGTTCG
>JBEKCN010000609.1:0-3777 GCA_050014855.1 Streptosporangiaceae bacterium
GGCCGGATCGCAATGGTGAACACGGGGCGGCTCTTAGCACATTCGAGACGCACCCGTAATACAAACATGACCGAACTGACGCTTTCACGGTGCGCCGCGTCACGTGCCCGACGGCCCCGCGGGCCAGCTCATGCGCACGCTCAGCCCCGCGTCAGTCGAGGAAACCTGCACATCGTCCGCCAGGCCCGAGATCACCGCCAGACCGAACGCGGCGGGGAACGTACCGTCCCTCGTTTCCGCAGGCACCGGACGGAATGGGGCCGAGCCCCCGTTCGCCGCGGCCACCGCCGCCGTATCCATGACCGGGGAGAACCCCCCGTCCGATCCGATGTCCGGCGGTGCCGCGTCGGTCACTACGACTTCGAAACGGCTGCCCAGGTCGGTGAGCTCGATGCGGACGGGCTCGGCGGGGCAGTGCCGACGGTGCGCCTCCACCGCCCGCGAGCACGCCTCACCCACGGCGAGCCGCACCTCGTCCAGCAGTGCCTCCGCCACACCGCTGCGCCGGGCGACCGCGGTCGCGACCAGCCGGGCGGTGCGGACGTGCGCGGGCAGCGGCGTAAACGTGACTTCAACTGTGGCCATCACGAGAGATGCCGCACGTGCTACTTCTCAGCTTTGCGGGCGGCGATGGCCTCGTCCACCGTGTCGTGGATGCCGAAGACCTTCGTGAGCCCCGTGATGCGGAAGATCTTGAGGATCCGCTCCTGGGTGCAGACCAGGTCGAGCGAACCGTCGTAGGCGCGCACGCGCTTAAGTCCCCCAACGAGGACCCCCAGACCGGTAGAGTCGAGAAACTCCACCCTCTCCATGTTCACGACCAGGTTGTAGTTGTTCTTATTGACCAGATCGATCAGCAGCTCACGGAGCCGCGGTGCGGTGTACACGTCGATCTCGCCCTCAACATCGACGACCTCGATGCCGTCCTGTGTGTGGTGACCCAGCTTCAGTTCCACAAAATCCTCCAGCGCCATGCAGCCGTCGTCTCGGCGTCCCGCCCGTGCCATCTGGTCCGGCGGACCCTGGGTGCGGGACGATCCTCGGGGCATTCAACCACGCTCCGGTGTCATGTCTATACGAAATCCAGGTGCCGGGCACGCCGCGACGACAGATGAGGCGCTGAAACCGTGGCTTCGATCGACCCCCTGCCGAGTGAGCCGGCGGGCGGACGTGACCCGCGCGCGGCCTGGTCCGCCGCTGGTTCCGGCCCCGTCCGCCCCGCGGTCCGCGCCCTGCGGGCCGGAGTCTCCGCGCCGGGCACCTCCGCCGCAGCGACTCCGGAAACTCCGGAAACTCCGGAAACTCCGGCCGGTCCGGCCGCGCCAGAGCCCTCGGAGGCTCCGCCGGTTCCCGCCCTCAGCCTGCTGGAGGAGGGCCGGCGGAGTGGCCGCTTGATTCATCTGGAGCGGATCCCGGGCCGCACCGGCATCCCCGCGGCCTGGCCGGAATGGGTTCCCGCCGAGCTGACCGCGGCCTTCGGCCGCCGGGGAGTCCGGACCCCGTGGTCGCATCAGGTCACGGCGGCCGATCACGCCCGGCACGGCCGCAACGTGATCATCTCGACCGGGACCGCCTCCGGGAAATCGCTCGGGTACCTGCTGCCCGCCCTGACCGGGGTCCTGACGGGCGGGACGGCGCTGTACATCGCGCCGACGAAGGCGCTGGCCGCCGATCAGCTCGCCGCGATCCGGGCCCTCGGGCTGCCGGGTATCCGGGCCGCCACGCTGGACGGCGACACGACTGCGGGCGAACGCGCCTGGGCCCGGTCGCACGCCTGTTACCTGCTCACCAATCCCGACATGCTGCATCACGTCCTGCTGCCGCAGCATCGCCGCTGGGCCGGTTTCTTCAGCCAGCTGCGCTATGTGATCATCGACGAGTGTCACGGATACCGGGGGGTCTTCGGGTCCCATGTGGGACACGTGCTGCGCAGGCTCCGCCGGGTGTGCGCGCACCACGCCCCGACGGTCCGCCCGGTCTTCATCCTCGCCTCCGCCACCGCGGGCGGGCCAGGTGAGACTGCGCGCCGCCTGACCGGCCTGGCGGCCGAGGAAGTCACCGCGGACGGATCGCCGCACGGGCCGGTGTCGTTCGCCCTGTGGGAACCGCCGCTGACCCAGGCCCGGGGCGAGGCGGGTGCTCCGGTGCGCCGCACAGCGACCGCCGAGGCCTCGGAGCTTCTCGCCGGCCTGGTTCGCGAGAACGTCGCGACGCTGGCGTTCGTCCGCTCCCGCCGCGGCGCCGAGTCCGTGGCGCTGCACGCCAAGCGGCTGCTGGCCGAGCAGGGGGCGGCCGACCACGCCGACCGGGTCGCGGCCTACCGGTCCGGATACCTGGCCGAGGACCGGCGCGGCGTGGAGGCGGCGCTGCGCGGGGGCCGGCTGACCGGCCTGGCCACCACCACCGCCCTCGAACTCGGGGTCAACATCACCGGCCTGGACGCCGTGCTCATCGCCGGCTGGCCAGGCACCAGGGCGTCGCTGTGGCAGCAGGCTGGCCGGGCCGGCCGGAGGGGCACCAGCGCGGTCGCGGTGCTGATCGCCCGGGATGACCCGCTCGACACTTACCTCGTCCACCACCCGGAGATCCTGCGGCATCCGGTCGAGGCGATCGTGCTCGATCCGGGGAATCCCTACGTGCTGGCCCCGCACCTGTGTGCGGCCGCCGCCGAGCTGCCGCTGACCGAGGCGGATCTCGGCCTGTTCGGCCCGGCCGCCGCCGATGTCGCCGCGGACCTGTGCCGCCGGTCGCTGCTGCGCCGCAGGCCGTCCGGCTGGTACTGGACACGCCGGGCGCACGCCGCCCGGATGACCAGCCTGCGCGGGACAGGCGCTGAGCCCGTCAAGATCGTGGAAGAGACGACCGGGCGGCTGGTCGGGACGGTGGACGAGCCGTCCGCGCACGTCCTGGCGCACGACGGCGCCACCTATCTGCACCAGGGCGACACCTATCTGGTCAGCACGCTCGACCTGGCCGACGGGGTCGCGCTGGTCGGGCTGGGCGACCCGGGCTACGTGACCTCCGCCCGGCAGGTGACCGACATCGAGGTGATCGGCCAGCAGCGCGAGATGCGCTGGGGGGACGCCCAGGTCTGCTTCGGGGATGTCGAGGTCACCCGGCAGGTCACCTCCTTCGTCCGGCGCCGGGCCGACGACGGCCGGATGCTGGGCGAGACGCCGCTGGACCTGCCGCCCCGTACGCTGCGCACCCGGGCGATGTGGTGGACGGTTTCCGGCCCGCAGGCCGAGCGGCTGGCCGCCGCCGGAGTGGATCTGCCCGGGGCCGCGCACGCCGCCGAGCACGCCTCCATCGGCCTGCTCCCCCTGTTCGCCACCTGCGATCGCTGGGACATTGGCGGGGTCTCCACCGACCTGCATCCCGCGACCGGGCGGCTCACCGTATTTGTCTACGACGGGCACGAAGGGGGCGCCGGTTTCGCCGAGCGCGGATATGATGCGGCGGCCGCCTGGCTGACGGCCACCCGGCACGCAATTGCGTCATGCGAATGCGAAGCGGGCTGCCCGTCCTGCATACAGTCACCTAAGTGCGGAAACGGAAACATGCCGCTGTCCAAAAGCGGCGCGCTGGCCCTGCTGGACGCGCTGCTCAGTGGCACTGAGGTATGTGGCACTGAGGTATGTGGCACTGAGGTATGTGGCACTGAGGTATGTGCCACTGGGATCTATGCCGCTGACGGCACTAACCCGCTCACCAGCGTCAACGCCAAAAAGGGGGCGGCCCTCGCCGGGGGGGAGAGCGAGGGCCGCCGCACGGTCC
>JBEKCN010000610.1:0-3762 GCA_050014855.1 Streptosporangiaceae bacterium
CGCCCCGTGCTGGGCCCGCCCCGTGCTGGGCCCGCCCCGTGCTGGGCCCGCCCCGTGCTGGGCCCGCCCCGTGCTGGGCCCGCCCCGTGCTGGGCCCGCCCCGTGCTGGGCTCGCCCCGTGCTGGGCCCGCCCCGTGCTGGGCCCGCCCCCTGCTGGGCCCGCCCCGTGCTGGGCTCGCCCCGTGCTGGGCTCGGCTCGAGGCTGTCCTGTGCGGATCCTTCAGACATGACCCGACGGCGCTGCTTCACCGCACGCTGGCCGCGTCAGCCCGCATCCGGTGTACCACGCGTCAGCCCGCATCCGGTGTACCACAGGCTCCGCATTGCTCGGTGGCCCGCTCCGCCTGCCTGGGACCCCTTCATGAGAGGCGCCGGTTTCCGCATTATGTGCGGAAACCGGCGCCGATCAGGGGAGCGTCAACGGGACCCGGAGGATCCTGACGCCTCTTGCCGCTGGCCTACGACACTGCCGATGGCTGCTCCTCCAGCTGCTCGGGCTCCGGAAGTGACTGCCGGTATAGCCGGCTCGGCCACCACAGCCAGCGGCCCAGGTCCAGGTTGAGGGCGGTGACCAGCACGGACCTGACGACAAGGGTGTCCAGCAGCACGCCGAACGCGACCGCGAAGCCCAGCTCGGCCAGGAAGGTGACCGGCAGCGTGCTGAGCGCGGCGAAGGTGCCGGCCAGCACGAAGCCCGCCGAGGTGATGACCCCACCGGTCGCCGACAGCCCGGTCAGCGCGCCGCGACGCGGGCCCTGTTTGGCTGCTTCCTCCCGCACCCGGGTCATCAGGAAGATGTTGTAGTCGATGCCCAGGGCGACCAGGAAGACGAACACGAACAGCGGGAACGAGTTGTCCGCGTTGCCGTAGTTGAACACGTGATTGAAGAACAGCGAGCTAACGCCAAGCGACGCGGCGAACGACAGCACGACGGTGGCGATGAGCATGATCGGTGCGACCAGCGCGCGCAGCAGCAGCCCGAGGATCACGAACACCAGCACCAGGATGATCGGGATGATCACCTTCCGGTCATGGTCCGCGGCGCGCGCGATGTCCAGCGTGATCGCGGTATTGCCGCCCACCATCGCGTCCGCCCCCGGAACCGCGTGCACGGCGGCCCGGACCCGGTCGATCGCGGCGAACGCCGCCTGGCTGTCCGGTGCCGAGGTGAGCGTGCCCTGTAGCCAGGCGTGGCCGGCCCTGGTCACCGGTGGGGTCACGCCGATGATACCGGACGTGCCCCTGAAGGCCGCCTCGACCTGGGCCGCCTGCGGCTCGTTGGCGACCACGATCACCGGCTGCCCGGCGCCGGCCGGGAAGTTCTGGTCGATGACCGCCTGCCCGGCCACCGAGTCCGGGTGGTGGCCCACGAAGGACTCGGCGGCGGTCAGGCCACCGGCCCTCAGGCCAAGCAGGCCGAGTGCCATTACGCCGAGCACGACGGCGGTCGTCACCCAGACCACCCGTGGCCTGGCCGCGATGCGCCGGCCCACTCTGGCCCAGATGCCCCTGGTGGTCGGCTCGGCCGAGCCAAATGTGGGCTTGACCGGCCAGAATACCCAGCGCCCGCAGATCACCAGCAGGGCCGGCAGCAGCGTCATCATGGAAACCAGCGCCACCCCGACGCCGATGGCCAGCACAGGTCCCAGGCTCTTGGTGGAGTTCAGCTGGGCGACCGACAGCGTCAGCAGGCTGAGGATCACGGTGCCCGCGCTGGCGATGATGGCGGGCCCGGCCCGGCGCAGCGCGAGGGCCATCGCCTCGTGCCGGTCCTCGTGACGGCGCAGTTCCTCCCGGTAACGCGCGGTCAGCAGCAGCGCATAGTCGGTTCCCGCGCCGAAGACCAGCACGTAGAGGATGCCGGCGCTCTGTGCGTTGACGGTCAGGCCGGCGTGCGCCGCCAGCAGGTAGATGAGCGCCTCGGCGCTGACCAGCGCGACGCCCGCCGAGATCACCGGCAATAGCCACAGGGTCGGGCTGCGATAGGTGATCAGCAGCAGCACGATCACGACGACCAAGGTGGCGGCCAGCAGGGTGCTGTCGATGCCCTTGAACGAGTTGGCCGAGTCCGCGGCGCTGCCCAGCGGGCCGGCGATGTGTGTGGCCAATCCGTCGGCGTTCGCCTGCGCGATGTTGCGCAGGCTGGTCGCCGCCGCCGACGCGCCGTTCCAGCCCTTCGAGCCCAGATTGACGGGCACGATGGTCTCGATCGCCTTGCCATCGCTGGCAAAGACCGGCCCCTGCACCTGCCCGGGCACGACGCCGGTCACGCCGGCGAACTGCTTGGCGTCGGCGACCGCCTTCGCGCGGTCCGCGCTGGTCAGCCCAGAGGGACGGTCATAGACCACGACCCCGGTAAAGATATTCGGCGACTGAAACTGTGACTGCAGGTCAAGCACCTTGGTCGACTCGGCCTTGGCCGGAAGCCAGGCCGATGAGTCGTTCTTCTCCGCCCCGGTCAGCTTGCCGGACAGCGGCCCGGCCAGGGCCACGACGATCAGCCAGAAGACCAGCACGGCCCATTTGGTCCGGCGCCCGCCGGCAATGGTCAAGATCCTTCGGCCTCGGCTCATGGTGATCCCCCGTTGAGTCGCTGGTCCGGTTGCCTCTTGCCAGTACTATCCGACAGGACCGGAAGCAAAGTCAAGACATATCTCGTGTGTCGGAAACGTCGCACGGCGTTTACTCCTCTAAGAGTGCGGCCACCGGTATGCCCCCGCAAAGCGATATATCCGGTGGCCGCGCCCGTCCCACGGTCCTCCCGCATGCCTGTGAACGCCCGGCGTCGGTCAGCCTAACCGGCAACTGGTCTAGTAATGCAGACCAATTAATGGGTAAAATGTGGGACCAATTGGCTCGTCCGATAGCGAACGCCCCTTCCTCGCGCTTCGGGCCCGGACCGAGGTAGCTGCTGGCCGTGGAGCTGGGGATCAAGTTCACCGCCGGTGTCCCGCTTCGCAGGCAGCTTGAGCGCGGCCTGCGGGTGGCGATTCGGTCTGGGCGGCTTGCGCCGGGATCGGTATTGCCGTCGAGCCGGGATCTGGCTGAGGAGCTCGGCGTATCGCGCGGGGTGGTAGTCGACAGCTACGCCCAGCTGGCCGCCGAGGGCTACCTGTCCGCCTGGCGGGGATCGGGCACCCGCGTGGCCTTCCTGCCCGAAGCCGCCGGATCGCCGGTCCGCCGGCAGCTGAGTCCGCCCGCGCAGTTCCGGTACGACCTGAGGCCGGGGCAGGCCGACTTCCACGCCTTCCCGCGGGACCGCTGGAAGGCGGCACTTGCCCGCGCGCTGCGCGAGCTGCCAGATACCCGGCTGACCTACCCCGACCGCCGCGGCGTCCCCGAGCTCAGGAATGCGGTCGCCGAGTACCTGGCCCGCGTGCGCGGGGTCGTCGTAGAGCCCGAGCACGTCATCGTCTGCTGCTCGGCATCACACGCGCTGACCGTGCTCTGGCGTGCGCTCCGGCAGCAGGGCGCCCGCCGCGCCGCGGTCGAGGACCCTGGCTGGACCGCCCAGCGCCGCACCGTCGAGCTGGCCGGCCTGGAGGCCATCCCCGTCCGGGTGGACACCGAAGGCCTTGTCGTCTCGGAGCTTGCCGCGGCCGACGTGGATGCGGTGGTGCTCACCCCCGCGCACCACTATCCGACCGGAGTGGTCATGACGGCCGAGCGGCGCAGCGCCCTGATCGCGTGGGCGCGCCAGCGACGGGCACTGATCGTCGAGGACGACTACGACGTTGAGTACCGCTTCGGCCGCGATCCGGT
>JBEKCN010000611.1:0-3758 GCA_050014855.1 Streptosporangiaceae bacterium
GCCGGGAACCTGGCGAACCTGGCGCCGGTCGCGGCCAGCCCGCGGCTGCGGTTCGTCCAGGGCGACATTGCCGACGCCGCGCTGGTCGGCTCGCTCGTGCCCGGCCACGACGCGGTAATAAATTTCGCCGCCGAGACCCACGTGGACCGGTCAATCACCGGTGCAGCGCCCTTCGTGGCCAGCAATGTGGCCGGGGTGCAGGTACTGCTGCAGGCGTGCCTGGAAGCCGGGGTCGGGCCGGTCGTGCAGGTGTCCACCGACGAGGTGTACGGCAGCGTGGCGTCAGGTTCCTGGACAGAGCAGGCCCCGGTCGAGCCGAACTCCCCGTACGCGGCGGCCAAGGCCGGGGGCGACCTGATCGCCCGGGCCTATGCCCGCACTTATGAGCTGGACGTGCGCATCACCCGTTGCTGCAACAACTACGGCGCCTACCAGTATCCGGAAAAGGTCATCCCGCTGTTCGTGACCAACCTGCTCGACCGGCGACGCGTCCCGCTGTACGGCGACGGCGGCAACGTCCGCGGCTGGATCCACGTCGACGACCACTGCCGCGGCATCCAGCTGGTGCTGGAACGGGGTGCGGGCGGCCAGATCTATCACATCAACGGTGACGCCGAGCTGACCAACAGGGAGCTGACGGCCGCGCTTCTGCAGTGCTGCGGAGCGGACTGGGACATGGTGGCCCGCGTGCCGGACCGCAAGGGTCATGACCGGCGCTACTCGCTGGACGATCACAAGCTGCGGGCCCTGGGCTACGCCCCGCGGATCCCGTTCCGTCAGGGTCTGGAGGCGACCGTGCGGTGGTATGAGGCCAACCGCGCCTGGTGGGAGCCGCTGAAGCAGCCGGGCCCGGACGCCGCAGCCAGGCTGGCGGTCCCGCACGGCACCGGGCAGGCGCCGTGATCCGGTGGCTGGTTACCGGAGCCGGCGGCATGCTGGGCCGTGATCTGGTCACCATCCTGGGCCGCCGCGGGGAGGCCGTAACCGGCCTGGACCGGGCCGGCCTGGATGTGACCGATGCCACTGCCGTCGCCGGGGCCCTGGCCGCCTTCCGGCCGGATGTGGTCGTCAACTGCGCGGCCTGGACCGGTGTCGACGACGCCGAGGCGCACGAGCAGCAGGCGCTGGCGATCAACGGTGGCGGCGCAGCCAACCTCGCCGCGGCCTGCCAGGCCAGCCGTGCGCGTCTGGTGCAGGTGTCGACCGACTACGTCTTCGCCGGGACCGCCCAGCGGCCGTATGCGGAGGAGGACATCCCGGCGCCGCGGTCCGCCTATGGGCGTACCAAGCTGGCCGGTGAGCGAGCCGTGCTGGACGGCCTGCCCGACGCGGGTTACGTGGTCCGTACAGCCTGGCTGTACGGGGCGTACGGGCGGAGCTTCGCCCGTACGATGATCACGCTGGAGCGCCGGCAGCCGACCGTCGAGGTCGTCGACGACCAGTACGGCCAGCCCACCTGGACCGCTGACGTGGCCGGGCAGATCATCGCCCTGATCCATTCGGCGGCCAGCCCCGGTATCTACCACGCTACGAGCTCCGGGCAGACCACCTGGTTCGGGCTAGCCCGCGAGATTTTCCGGCTGCTCGGCGCTGACCCGGCCCGGGTCAGGCCGATTCCCGGCACCGCACTGTCCCGGCCCGCGCCCCGTCCCGGCTACAGCGTGCTCGGCCACGGCTCCTGGTCCCGGGCAGGTGTGCCGCCGATCGCGGATTGGCAGCAGGCCCTGAGGCGGGCGCTCCCTGAGGTCGCCGCCGGGGAGCGGCAAGCCGCGGCGGCAGGCTGATGGCCGGTCACCGGCTGCGGACGTCCAGGGCCGTGTGCTCGCCGTCGGCGGCGCGGCGCAGCCGGTCCCGGTAGGCCATGCAGTCAGCGTAGGCCGGCAGCATCCCGTCGCGCTCAGCCTGCTGCAGCGTTGGGGCGGCGGCATCCTTCCCGGACAGCACCGGTTCTGCCCCGGCCGGCCAGGCGATGCCGATTCCCGGGTCAAGCGGGTTCACGCTGTGCTCGCGTCCCGGTGCGTAGGCGGTGGTGCACAGGTAGACAACCGTTGCCTCGGCGCTGAGCGCCATGAACGCATGGCCTAGCCCCTCGGAGAGGAATACCGCGCGCCGGTCGGCGTCATCCAGCCGGACCGTCTCCCAGCGCCCGTAGCTAGGCGAGCCGATCCTGACGTCGACGATCACATCGAGGATGGCGCCGCTGACGCAGACGACGTATTTTGCCTGGCCAGGTGGGACGTCAGCAAAGTGGATACCCCGGATCACGCCCCGGTGGGACACCGAGCAGTTCGCCTGCGCGACCTCTGGCTGGTATCCAAGCGACGCGGTGAGTTCCCCGGCCCGGAACCATTCCAGGAAAGACCCTCTGCTGTCGGACAAGATCCGGGGCGTGAATAGCCAGGCGCCATCGATCCCGGTCGGCTCCATGTGAGGCTCCTTAACGTCGGACTGCATTCCGCGACCAGCGGACGTACCCGGCCGCCAGCCCGGCCGCCAGCAGGTCGCCGACGGTGGTCAGCACGCGGGAGACCAGGGCCACCGCGGTGGCCGCCCCGACGCCCAGCACCGGGCCCAGCAACGCCACAAGCAGGACCTCGCGCACCCCGGCCCCGGCCGGCGCGAACACGACCAGGAAACCGACGCACCAGGCGAAGGCGAAGCCGCCGATGGCCAGCAGAGCCCCGGTACCGCGAGGTGCCCCGAGCCGCGTCGCGAGCAGCCATATCTGCAGGCCGTAGAAGAGCCAGGACCCGAACGACCAGGCGAGCGCGGCTGCTATGGCCCGGGCCATCAGCGGCTGCTCGAGCGGGGGGCGCCGGGTCAGCCGGAACAACCGGCCCAGGATGTAATTGAGTACCTTCGGGTGCAGGCAGGCCAGCAGGGCGGGAGCGGCCAGGAAGGCCCACAGGTAGGGCTCCGATCCGGCCACGAAAGGCAGCGTGACGAGCGCGGTGAGCAATCCGGTGGGCACGGCCACGAGCATGGTGATCACCGAGGCGCTCGCTGAGTGATGCCGCGGCACGCGGTGTACGCTGCCCAGCTCCATCTGCGCCAGAACCGGCCAGACCGATCCGGGGAGGTATTTCCCCAGCTGGCCCACGAACATGATCCGGGCCGCGGTCCGGGCCGGCAGCGGCGACCCGAGCGCGGCGAGCAGCAGCCGCCAGACCTGCATCGATGCGAACAAAGCCATGAGCACACTGACCATGGCGGCGAGGACCGCCAGGATCCCGATGCTGGCCAGCGCGGCACGTACATCAGTCCACTGGCGAGCCACCGCGTAGCCGCCGATGGCGACCGCGGCGGCGGCGAATCCCCACCGGACCGGCCTGCCGGTGAGGATCCGCCTGGCCACGGTCCACAAGCTGCGGATCCTGTCGCGTCGGGTGCCCTCGCTGCTGGGCCGCCCGTCCGCCGCGGCGGCAGACGGGTGGTCCGATATCGCGGGGCGATCCGGCATAGCGACAGCCTTACTTTGGATTCCGGCAGTGGCGAGATTTGCGCCAATAGCGCCGACCGAAATACTAGGCTAGAGAAATCATGCGCGCATTGCTCTTTGGCACCTATGACACCTCGCTACACCCGAGGATCGGCACGATCGCTGAGGGCCTGCGGGCCCGCGGCATCGACGTGACCGAATGCAACGCGCCGCTGGGGCTCGACACGGCGGCCAGGGTGGGCATGCTGGCGCACCCGTGGCGGGCTCCAGCCCTGCTGGCCCGGCTGGCCCGGCGCTGGCTGACGCTGGCCCGGAACGC
>JBEKCN010000612.1:0-3753 GCA_050014855.1 Streptosporangiaceae bacterium
CGGTGCGCATTCAGCGCACGGCCGTTTCCCTGACGTCCAGCCCGCATTCCCGCAGCGCGGCCTCCACCCGGTAGATCTCGGCCTGCCGCGCCCGGTCACCGCCAGCCGGGGGCTCGATGCCGAGCCGCTGGCACGCCTGGCCCAGCGTGTCGAGGTAGGCACCGCGCAGGGCCAGGATGTGGTGCCGCTTCGCCATGGTCGCGGGCTGGTTTTCGGTGGCCTCCAGCTCGCCGCGCAGCCGCCGTAGCCGCATGGCGATGCGGTCCACCGGCTCAGGCGGCTGCGGGCGGCACCGGGCCTCGCTCAGCCGCCGGAAGCCGCGTATCGCCAGCAGTCCCGCACCCACGGCCAGCGTCGGCAGCAGCACGGCCAGCAGCACCAGCGCGAGCTCACTCATGTAGTCAAGTGTCGGCCCGCGAGTGGGGCGTACGCAAGACAGTGGCCGGCGGCACGCTGTCCGGCCGGGCCCGCCCGGGCCCGGCCGGGCCCGCCGTGGCTACGGTCGCGAGGTGGCCGGGGACGGCGTCGGGCTCGGCTTCGGGGCCGGCGTGGCCGGATGAGACGTGGTGGGAACGGGGCGGGGCGGTGCCGGTGAACCCGGCCGGGTGACAGGTGTCGTGGCCCCCACCGGCGGTGGCGTGGTCGCGGGCGTGGCCGGGGAAGCAGTGACCGTCGGGGCGGTGCCCGGCACACGGGCCGGGACGGGCACCGTCAGCAGCCCCGGCATGCCAGGTTTCCACTGGACCTGGTACTGCGGGCTGGCCAGGCCCGCCGCGAACGCGCGGCTGGCCGCCCGGTCATCGGTCACCTTCCAGTCGATGACGTTGAACGCCTCGAACCAGATGACGCCGACGATGTCGGTGTGCGCCGGCAGCTCCTGGAACATCTGCGTGATCCACGGGGCCATCTCACCGCTCACGTTGGTCGCACCGGTCTCGGTGATGATCAGCGGCTTACTGGTGAACGTCCGCAAGTCAGCGATGGTCGGATCAAAGGTCTGGTCGAACGACTTGTAGTGCAGCATGCCGGGCGTCCCGTAATAGCCGGACAGGCCGATCCAGTCGACATAGCTGTTGCCCGGATAAAGGCTGGCGAAGTCGGTGAAGCTGTTCCAGATGATGTTGGGCGACCAGACCCAGATCACGTTGGTCGCGCCGACCTGGGTGAAGATGTCGTGCACGTGCCGCCACGCCTCGACGTACTGGCTGGGCTGGTTGCCGTTGGCGAAGGCGGCCCACGGGTACCAGTTGCCGTTCATCTCGTGCGCGAACCGCAGGGCGATGGTGTAGCCGAGGCCTTTGACGCCCTCCGCCCATGACCGGATGTAGCTGTCGTAGCGTCCGTCGATGATGGTGGACAGACTGTACGCCGGCTCGTCGCCCTGGACCGCCGATCCCGGCGTGGCCTTCTGATAGTCCCACGGCTCCCAGGAGATCAGGGGCAGCATGCCCCGCCGGGCCACCGCGTCGATGACGCTGGCATTGAACTGGTTGACCGCCCACCCCTGGCCGAATTCATAGACAGACGGCTGATGGCCGACCGCGGCGGTGAAGTTGTCCAGGTCCGTGAAATTGTAGGGGCCGCCGTTGGTCATGATCCCGATAAACTTCCGGCCCGCGGGCGGGAAGGCCGGGCTGTTGGCCTGCACGCGAACGGCGGGAACAGTGGGGGCCGCGGCGGTCCCCGGCGCGGCTTGCGGGACGTGAGCGGCCGAGGCGGCGTGCATCCGCGGCGCGACCATGAAGACGTAGCCCACCAGCATGACGCTGAACCCGAGGGCCAGTACCTTCGGGACCGTGACCCGCACTAGCGCTCCCGCGGAGTTCGGGGCAAGGCTCCGGCCAGATCGCGCCCGGGTGCCGGGGCGAACCAGTCATTGCTGGCCGGCGGCGGGGGGGCGTGGTGCGTCCGGCGCGGGACGACGAGCTCGTCCGGCCACGGCGCGGCGCGGTGGCCGGGGCGGCGGGCCGCGTCAGGAGCCGGGTCATGGACCAGCCGGGGAACCGGACCGGGGGCGGCCTCCCGGCCAGCCCGGGCGCCGCGGCGGAGCCGGGCCCCCGCCGCGATGAGCAGCGGCCCGGCTCCGGTGACGGCGGCGAGGCAGGCCCATAGCCGCATCGCCGTGTAGTCGTGGTGGAACCTGAAGCTGACGAAGAGCAGGCCGCCCGCGAGCGCGGCCCAGATCACGTGCAGCCGGAAAGTGCGCGGTTTGTCGGCACTGCGCAGGCTGCCCTTGGCGGTGACCGCGTAGGTCAGCGGCCGGCGCGCCAGGGCCGAGATCGCGGCGGCCACGTACACCGGGCCGGTGAACAAGGCCAGCAGCATGCCGGTCACGCCGGCTTCCCGCCGCTCGTGCGGCGCCAGGTTGAATCGGCGCAGCCAGAGCCAGAGCAGCAGCCAGCTCCCCATGCTGGCCGACCACAGGGCCAGCCACTGGGCGCTGTTGACCTTGATCACCGTGATCCCGAGCAGCAGGTAGACGGCCGTGGCGACGGTGCCGAGGAGGACGGTCGCGCCAACGCTCGGATAGTAGAACTGGACCAGTCCGTAGAGGAGGCGCTGCCGTGGCCGGAGCCGGATCCCGGCGCGGAGCTTGCGCTTGAGCAGGATCTCCCAGATCCCGTACGCCCAGCGCTTCTGCTGGTTGAAGTAGTCGGTCCACGACTCCGGGCCGTCGCCGATGGCCAGGATGTCCGGCGTGTAGACGCCGCGCCAGGGTTGGCCGGTGACGGGGTTGATCGTGCCTTGCACCCGCATGCTCGTCAGGTGGTCCTCGATGATCGAGTCCTGGTATCCGCCGATCTCGCGCCACGCCGCCGGCCGGTACAGGTGATTCGTGCCGATGAGCAGCGGCGCCCCGAGGCCGTTGCCGCTCCGTTCCACGACCCCGCTGAAGAGGTACTGCTGAACGGACGCGCCGTGGGCAACCCAGTTCTCGTACATGTTCCCGTACACCTGGGGAGCGACGACGAAAGCGACATCGGGGTCGCGGAAATAGCCGATCGTCCGCTCCAGGAAACAGGGCAGCGGCACGTGATCGGGATCCATCTGGGCGATGACGTCGTAGTACCGCTCGTAGTTGTCGCGCCAGGCGTTGTGGTTGCCGGCTTTCGTCCGGGCCCGGTACGGGCCCCGCGCCTGGTTGTATCGCGGCAGGCCCTTACGGCTGAAGTGGTGGACCCCCAGGCGCTCCGCCATGGCCCGCACCGCGGGGTCATCGCCCTCGTCGAGAATCCAGATGTCCACCTGGCCGCGGTAGCGGACCTGGCGCATGGCCCGCAGAGTCCGCTCCACCACGTAGATCGGCTCCTTCGCCGGCACGATCGTGGTCAGCAGCGCGACGCGCAGGCCGCGCGGCGGGGCCTTGGGCACCGGGTCCTTCATGGACGAGGCGAAGAGCCAGACGGCGAAGTTCTGCACCAGGCGGATCGTCTCTACGCTGATGATCACGCAGAACGTCACCCGGGCAAGGCCGAGGCGCCAGCCCCCGAAGCCGACCACCCCGGCGCCGGGGATGTGCACCGGCAGCAGCAGCCAGCCGATGAAGACCAGGGCCGTCAGGGCGTTGAGCCCGGCGAGCAGGGCCAGCGTGACACGCTGCCCGGCCGAGGCCACCGGGCGGAAGCTGACCCGCGGGTCAGCCGAGAAATCCAGCTCGCCCGCGAGGTCCGAGCACTGAGCGTAATTCCGGCGGACCGCTGCGTTCCGTCGCTCCCGCCGGGTGATACGGATAGCCGTCACCGGTGCGTCCCG
>JBEKCN010000613.1:0-3748 GCA_050014855.1 Streptosporangiaceae bacterium
GCCAGGGGTGGCGAGGAGCTGGCCGGCGATCCGGTACAGGTCATCGGCGTCGTGGGCCGCCACGCGCACGAGCAGATCCGCGGCCCCGCTCAGCCCGAACACCTCGAGCACCTCGGGGATGCCGGCGAGGGCCGCCGCCACCTCGTCGAGCAGCTGCTGCGTCACGGTCACCGTGATGAACGCGGTCAGCGCGTACCCCAGCGCGGCGGGCTCGATCCGGCGCTCGAAGCTGGCCAGGACTCCCTGCTTCTCGAAGCGGGCCAGCCTGGCCTGCACGGTGTTGCGGGCCAGGCCGACCTGCCCGGCCAGGGCCATGACCGGCGCCCGCGGGTCGCGGATCAGCGCCAGCAGCAGGCGCGCGTCGGTGCCGTCCACCTTGCGATCTGGCATTCTGCTCGCCTCCTGCCGTGGCCGACGTTCGTAGATAGAGCATATTGTTTAACGATCTTTATGCGGGTTGCGCAGATGGACGGGCTCGTATTCTATGGGAGATCAGAACGCCTGTTATAACACGAATTACTGAGAGCTGATGTAATGACGATCGCCGCGCCGAACGAGTCCCAGCAGGCCGATGGACCCGGAGCAGGCCGTCCCGGGGTGCTTCGCGCCGTCGAGGACCGGGTGCTCTGGCTGTCGACGGCGATCATCGACCACGCCAACCGGGTTCGCCCGAACCCGTCGGGCCTGAAGGTCGGCGGGCACCAGGCCTCGAGCGCGTCGATGGTCTCGATCATGACGTCGCTGTGGTTCGAGCACCTGCGGGCGGGCGACCGGGTTTCGGTCAAGCCGCACGCCTCGCCGGTGCTGCATGCGATCAATTACCTGCTCGGCAGCCTCGACGAGTCGTACCTGACGACGTTGCGGGCGTTTGGCGGTCTGCAGTCCTATCCCAGCCGGTCCAAGGATCCCGATCCTGTCGACTACTCCACCGGGTCCGTCGGCATCGGGGCCACGGCCCCCATCTGGGGGGCGCTGGCGCGCCGCTACGTGGCCGGTCACTTCGGCGGTGCCGCGGGCGGGCGGCAGTACTCGCTGCTCGGCGACGCCGAGCTGGACGAAGGGGCCTGCTGGGAGGCGATCTGTGACCCGATGGTCGCCGAGCTGGGCGAGGTGGTGTGGATCGTTGACCTCAACCGCCAGTCGCTGGACCGGGTGGTCCCCAGCATCGGGGTGACCCGGCTGCAGGGCATGTTCGCCGCGGCGGGCTGGCAGGTCCTCACCGTCAAGTACGGCCAGCTGCTGGAGGATCTGTTCGGCCGGCCCGGCGGCCGGCCGCTGCGTGAGCGCATCGACCAGATGAGCAACCCGGAGTACCAGCGGCTGCTGCGCTGCCCGGCCGCCGAGCTGCGCACCCGGCTGCCCGGTGACGGGCCGGACGCCAGGCCGGTCCGCGCGCTGCTTGAGACCGTCGGCGACGACACGCTGCACGCCGCCCTCCGTAACCTGGGCGGGCACGATCACCGGGCGCTGGCCGGCGCGTTCGCCGCGATCGACGACACCCGGCCCACGGTGATCTTTGCCTACACGGTGAAGGGGTACGGGCTGGCCACCGAGGGCCACCCGCAGAACCATTCCGCGCTGCTCACGGCCCAGCAGCTGACCGACCTGGCCGCCCGGACCGGCGCGGACCCGCAGAACCCCTGGCGCGGCTTCGCGGACGCCTGCCCGGAGGCGGCCTTGTGCGCGGCGACCGCGCAGCGGCTCCGGCGGGAGCCGGCTCCGGGGGCCGAGCCGCCGGCGGTACCCGCTGATCTGGGCCGCACCCCGGCCGGCGTGGCCACCACGCAAGCGGCGCTGGGCCGGGCCCTGCTGGACGTGAACCGCGAGGCCCCCGACGTGGGAGCCAGGATCGTGACCGTCAGCCCGGACGTCAGCTCCAGCACCAACCTGGCCGGCTGGGTCAACAAGGTGGGCGTCTGGTCGCACGCTGAGCGGGCCGACTGGTTCGCCGACGACACCGAAACGATCCTGCACTGGCGCGAGCAGCCCAGCGGCCGGCACATCGAGCTGGGCATCGCCGAAACGAACCTGGTGGGGGTGCTCGGTGAGCTGGGCGCGACCTGGAGTCGGCTGGGCCATCCGCTGCTGCCGGTCGGCGTGCTCTATGACCCGTTCGTCGGGCGCGCCCTGGAGCCGTGGTCGTTCGGCATCTACGCGGGCGGGCAGTCCATTCTCGTCGGCACTCCGTCCGGTGTCAGCCTCGCCCCCGAAGGCGGCGCCCACCAGTCCGTCACGACCCCATCGATCGGCCTGGAGCAGCCGGGCTGCCTGAGCTACGAGCCCGCGTTCGCGATCGACACCGAGTGGGTCCTGCTGGCCTCGCTCGCTCAGCTCGGGCGGCCGGGCGGCCAGTCGGCCTACCTGCGGCTGTCCACCCGCCCGGTCGACCAGGCCCTCGCTTCGGTGCCGGCCGATCCGGCCGCCCGCGACCGGCGGCGGCGCAACGTCGTGGCCGGGGCCTATCTGCTCCGGCGGCACGAGCTCCCGGCCCTGACGATCTGCTGGATGGGGGCGCTGATCCCGGCGGCGCTGGCGGCCGCCGAGCGCCTGGACACGATGGGATTCGGTGCCGACGTGGTCTGCGTGACCAGCCCCGATCTGCTGTTCCGCGCCGTGCAGGCCCGGCGCGGGCTGACGGCCGCGCCGGACTGGATCCTGGATACGGTCTTCAGCGCCGGCCGCGCCGCACCGATGGTCACGGTACTGGACGGGCACCCGCACACGCTGGCGTTCCTCGCCGGCGTCAACCAGGTGCCCGCCGCGCACCTGGGCGTGACGGCCTTCGGCCAGGCCGGCGACATCGACAGCGTCTACCGGTACCACCACATCGACGCCGACTCGGTGATTGGCGCGGCGCTGGACCTGGTCGACTGACCCGGGCGGTCAGCCCGGCTGCGCCGTTAACTGTGCCGGTTGGGGGCCTTTACCGCCGGGCCCAGTGCGCTCAGCGCAATCTGCTCGTTGTGGTCGAGGTGGGTGAAGACGGCCCGCGCGGCGGCGTCCGGGTCACGCTGGCGGAAGACCGCGACCAGATCCTCGTGCGCGTGCCGGCGGCGGATGTGCTCGTTCGGGTCCGGGTCAAGCAGGCCGAACCCGATGCGGATGTAACGCTCGGCCGCCCGCCACAGGATGCTGAGCATCCGGGTGTCCCACGCCGTCGCCGCGGGCGCGAACAGGGCCAGGTGAAACTCGTAGTGCGCGTCGTAGATCGCTTGCATGCTCAGGTGCTCGTCGCCGAACTCGACGGCCAGGCCGGCCAGCCGGTCGAGTTCACGGTCAGAGATCAGCAGGCAGGAGCGGCAGGCGATATCGGGCTCCAGTAGCCGGCGCAGCCGGTAGATCGCCTGTAGGTCGTCCAGGTCCACGGGCGCCACCGTCGCGCTGCGCCCGGGCCGGATCAGCACCAGGCCTTCGGCCTCGAGATTGCGCAGCGCTTCGCGGACCGGGATGAAGCTGACGTTGAGCATCCCGGCGATCTCCCGGAGTGAGAAGCTCTGGCCGGGAGCCAGGTCGCCGGACAGGATCGACCGTCGCAGCTCCTCGGTGACCAGCTCGGCGACCGAGCGGGACGCGATCGGCCGCACCGGCGCGGGAGGAGATGCCACCAGCCGCCTCGCTCTCGAACGGGCTCCGGACCAGCCCACTGATATTAATTATAGCGAGCCCCGTACGGTTGGTAAGCGAGCGGCCACAGGCGGCCGGTGCAGCGGTTACGGCTAAGAGACCTTGCTGTTATAACATATAAATG
>JBEKCN010000614.1:0-3743 GCA_050014855.1 Streptosporangiaceae bacterium
GCGGATGCTGAGCAGCGCATCCTGGCCGAGGTCGACCGGGTCCAGGGCCGTGGCGTGCTGCGCGTGCTCGACATGGTCTTCCTGGCCAAGGGGGAGGATGGCACCCTGCAGCGGCTCAAGATCGGCGAGGACGAGGACTTCGGCACGCTGCTGGCCGGCATCCTCCCCAGCGCGGCGGCCGACGAGAGCGGCTTCGGGTCCGATGACAGCCTCGAGCCGGCTGCGGCTGCGGCTCCGGCTCCGGCGGTCTCGGGCATGATCCGGGCCCAGGTGCTCGTCCGTTCCCTGGAACCGGGTCGCGCGGCGGCCTTCCTGCTGGTCGAGCATCTCTGGGCGGGGCCCCTGGTGGATGCGGCCTTCGCCGCGGGCGGCGCACTGATCAGCGATGACTTCCTGACCGGGGAAGCGGGTCTCGCGGTCGGGAGTGAGGTCACCGTGCTGGAAGAGGCGTCCGCGGTGATCGCCGAGGCGCAGGCGGCCGAGGCGGAGGCCGTGTTGCGGGCCGTCGCGGCCAGTGCCGGGGCCGCCGAGGCGGAAGCCGCCGCCGAGCAGATCCAGGCGGCCGCGGCGGCCGACGCGGTCAGCGCGCTGATCGCGGCCGGGCTGGTCGAGGAAGCCGCCACGCAGCAGGCGGTGACCGCCCTCACCGCGGCCGGGCTGATCACCGGCGCCGCCGCGGAGGCCGCCAGCGCAGCCACGGCCGGCGCCGCACTCACCATCGCCGCCGCCGGCCAGGCGGCCGACCAGGCCGTCGCGGAGGATGCCGCGCTGATCGGCGCGGCTGACGAGGTGGCTGGCGAGGCGACCGGGGAAGCTCAGGGCCGCGTCCGGGCCGCGTCGATTACCCGGTCCGAGGCCGAGATACTGCCCTACCTGCCCGAGCCAGTACCGTTCTCCATCATCGCCGACAAGATGGGCATCTCCCGGTCCGCGGCCAAGGAGCGCGCCGAGCGCCTCTATCAGCGGCTCGGCGTGCACAGCCGGACCGCGGCCGTCAACCGGGCCGGTGAGTACGGCCTGCTCCGGCGCCGGCCCGGCGAGACGTGAACGCCGAGCGCCTCTATCAGCGGCTCGGCGTGCACAGCCGGACCGAGGCCGTCAACCGGGCCGGTGAGTACGGCCTGCTCCGGCGCCGGCCCGGTGAGACGTGACCGGATGGCCGGGCCGGAACTGCCGGAACCGCCTAAGCCGCCGGAGCCGCCGCCTGACATCAGCCCTGGTTCCCGCTACGTCGCGATGGGAAGTTCGTTCGCGGCCGGCCCGGGCATCGGCCGCCGTGCCCCCGGCGGCCCCCGGGCGGCGGGGCGCTCCTCGGCCAACTATGCGCACCTGGTCGCCCGGCATCTCGCTCTCGAGCTGGACGACGTTACGTTTTCCGGCGCGACCACGCAGGACATCCTGGCCGCGACCGCCGCTGGCCGCCCGGCCCAGATCGACGCGGTGACACCGGCCACGAAGCTGGTGACCCTCACGGGCGGCGGCAACGACGTCGGCTGGGCCCCCCGCGTCCTGCTGTCCAGCCTGCCCCGGCCCGTGTGGGCCATCCCGCCGGTCCGCCGTCAGCTGGACTCCTACGCCGACCCTGACCTGACCGAGCAGCGCTTCGGGACGCTCCGGGAGAACCTCCTCAAGATCGCGGCGGAGGTGCGGCGGCGCGCACCGGAGAGCCGCCTGGTGTTCCTGGACTACCTGACGGTGCTGCCGCCGGACGGGACTACGCCCACCGGCGTGCTCCCGGCCGACGTCGCGGAGTGGGGCCGGGCCGTGGCCCGCAGGCTCTCCGGCATCACCCGGGATGTGGCCGCGCAGAGCGGGAGCGTCTTCGTGGCTGCGTCGGCGGCGAGCGCCAATCATCACGCGTGGTCGGCCACTCCGTGGACCAGGCGTTTCCATCTCAGCCTGCGCGGCGGGGCGCCCTACCATCCCAACGCCGCCGGCATGGCGGCGGTAGCTGAGCTGGTCGCGGCGGCCTTGCCGCCCCGCTTGGCTCAGCGCGACAAGTCGGCCGCGAGTCCATGATCGTGAGCCAAGCCGGGTCACCGCTCGCCGGAAAGAAACCCGCATGACCCGTGCCGCCGGACGCACCGAGCGGAGTCACCGCCGCGGCCGGAACTGATCGCGGGCCGACACGAGGCGGGGTCAGCTGATGGCGGCGGCGATGATCTCCTGCGCCTGCTTCTGGATCGCGGCCAGCTGGTCCGGACCGCGGAACGATTCGGCGTACAGCTTGTAGACATCCTCCGTACCGGATGGCCGCGCGGCGAACCAGCCCGTGGCTGCGACCACCTTGAGGCCGCCGATCGGGGCGCCGTTGCCGGGAGCGGTGGTCAGCGCCGCCGTGATCTTCTCGCCGGCGAGCTCAGTGGCCGTGACCTGCTCCGGGGACAGCTTGCCCAGGGCGGCCTTCTGCTCCCGGGTGGCCGCGGTGTCGATCCGGGCGTAGGCAGGGTCGCCGTACCGCTTGGTGAGCTCGCCGTAGAGCTGTGAAGGCGAGCTCCCGGTCACGGCGGTGATCTCGGAGGCGAGCAGGGCGAGGATGATCCCGTCCTTGTCCGTCGTCCACACCGAGCCGTCGCGCTGCAGGAACGAGGCTCCGGCGCTCTCCTCGCCGCCAAAGGCGACCGACCCGTCCAGCAGCCCAGGCACGAACCACTTGAACCCGACCGGTACCTCCAGCAGCTCGCGGTTCAGGCCCGCGGCCACCCGGTCGATCATCGACGAGCTGACCAGGGTCTTGCCGACGGCGGCCCCGGACGGCCAGCCGTCCCGGTGCCGGTACAGGTAGTCGATGGCGACCGCCAGGTAATGGTTCGGGTTCATCAGGCCGGCGTCGGGGGTGACGATGCCGTGCCGGTCGGAGTCGGTGTCGTTTCCGGTCGCGATCATGAACTCGTTCTGGCGGTCGATCACGCTGGCCATCGCGTACGGCGACGAGCAGTCCATCCGGATCTTGCCGTCCCAGTCGAGGGTCATGAACCGGAACGTGGCGTCGACGGCCGGGTTGACCACGGTCAGGTCCAGGCCGTACCGCTCGCCGATCTCACCCCAGTACGCCACGCTGGCCCCGCCGAGCGGGTCGGCGCCGATGCGCACCCCGGCGGACCTGATCGCGTCGAGGTCCACTACCTGGCCGAGCGCCGACACGTAACCATCAAGGAAGTCGAACTTCCCGGTAGTGTCCGCGGCGGCGGCCCGGGCGTACGGCACCCGGCGCACGGCTTTCAGCCCGTCGGCCAGCAGTTCGTTCGCCCGGTCCTGAATCTGCCGGGTGATATCGGTGCCGGCCGGGCCGCCGTCAGGCGGGTTGTACTTGAAACCTCCGTCTGACGGCGGATTGTGCGAGGGCGTGACCACGATTCCGTCGGCGCGGGGTCCGGTCCCGGAGGCGTTGTGGGCCAGGATCGCGCGGGACACCGCCGGAGTCGGTGTGTACCCCCCCCGCGCGTCGACCAGCACGCGGACGCTGTTCGCAGCCAGCACCTCCAAGGCGCTGACCTGAGCCGGCTCGGACAGCGCGTGGGTGTCGGCGCCCAGGTAGAGCGGCCCGTCGATGCCGCGGGCCGACCGGTACTCGCAGATCGCCTGGGTGGTGGCCAGGATGTGGTCCTCGTTGAACGTCGCGCTGAACGCGGAGCCGCGGTGACCGGATGTGCCGAATGAGACACGCTGCCTGGCGTCCCCCGGATCAGGGTGCACCGTGTAGTAAGCGGTGACGAGCTTCGCCACGTCGACAAGATCCCTGA
>JBEKCN010000615.1:0-3740 GCA_050014855.1 Streptosporangiaceae bacterium
TCACAATCGGGTCTCGGCGTCACGCGCTCGGCGCGACCGGGCAGCCCTCCCCTGAGGCACACCTGGGCGGCCTTCCCCCCAGGCGAGGGTGTCGGTGATGGCGCCACCACCCCGGTAAGAGCACCAGTGACGGCGCCACCACCCCGGTAAGAGGACCAGTGATGGCGCGTTCACGAGTGTCGAGCCGCGACGCGTGGGGCAGGGCGGGCGGCCGGGGCTGGACGGGGTGTCCCGGGCAGGGCGGCCCGTGAGAGCCCGGGGCAGGGCGGCCCGTGAGAGCCCGGGGCAGGGCGGCCCGTGAGAGCCCGGGGCAGGGCGGGCCCGTGAGAGCCCGGGGCAGGGCGGGCCCGTGAGAGCCCGGGGCAGGGCGGCCCGTGAGAGCCCGGGGCAGGGCGGGCCCGTGAGAGCAGAGCGGCCCGTGAGGGGCGGCGGACCCGAGGGCGCGGCGGGGGCGGGCTGAGCGATGCCGCAGACGACCGTGGTGTCGTACATTCCGGAACGGAAAGGGTGGAACTGGCGCGGGGCGGCGGGTTAGACGGGGCGGGCCAGGACGGAGGACAGGGTGGCGGCCAGCCAGTCGCGGGCCTGCTCGGGCGAGGCCGGGGCGGCCAGGTGGCGGGCGGCCACGTAGAGGTCGGGCCGGACGAGCAGCACGCCGCCGTCGTCGATCTCGCGCAGCGCGGCCCAGGTGCCGTACGGGTCCTCATAGGGCTGGCCCGGGCCGATGAGGACCGGGGTGATGGCCAGGCCCAGGTCCGCGCCCAGCTCGGCGGCGGCGTCCAGCCAGGGCTGGCCGCCGATGCCGGTCACGAGGGCGAACCGGCCGTGTCCGGCCAGGTCGAGGGTGGAGACGCGGCGGCCGCCCCGGGTGACCCAGGTGTGCGGCAGCTTGGCCCCGGGCCAGGTGGTGGGCTGGGCGTACAGCTCAGGATCGCGCTGGTACTCCGGCATGGGCGTGCCGTCCGGCACAACCGCGGCGGACGCGTAGCGCTGGTTGTGCTCGACCCCGTGCGCGTCGAACTCATACGCCTTGTAGGCGATCGCCTCGCGCAGCGCGGCCCGGACCTTCTCCCCGGCCGGGCCCGGCTCCTTGCGCAGGGCCAGCTGCCGGTCCAGCCGGGCCACGTCGGTGGTGTCCGTCAGGTCCAGCGCGGTGAGGATCTTGCCCGTGTCGACGATGCTCTGGTTGGCCCGCTCGACGATCTGGCGCGCAATCGGCGCGCGCTCGGCGCCGTAGGACTCCAGCAGGGCGGGGGCAGCCGTGCCCGCTACCACGTGGGCGAGCTTCCAGGCCAGGTTGTAGGAGTCCTGGATCGAGGTGTTGGAGCCCAGCCCGTTGGTCGGCGGGTGCCGGTGCACGGCGTCCCCCGCGCAGAACACGCGGCCGCGGGCGATCGTCCTCGCGAACTGGTGGTTGACCGTCCACGGGGCGTAGGACTTGACCTTCATCTCGAAGTCCTCGGTGCCGACCAGCTTGACCGCGAGTTCCCGGATGAAGTCGTCGGTGAATTGCGGCGGGCCGACGGCGACCTCGTAGCCCCACATGAGCATCCACTCGTGCCAGGGCTTGATCATGCGCAGCACGCCCAGGCCGACACCCTCGCGCTCGGCACCCGGCTGGAGCATCCAGTACAGGACCGACGGGCGGTGCGCCACGAAGCGGGACAGGTCGGCCTCGATGACGATGTTCATCGCGCCGCCGGTGGCGCCCGGCCCCTCGAAGGGCAGCCCGGCGTCGGCGGCGACCTTGCTCCGGGCCCCGTCGGCGCCGATCAGGTACCGCGAGCGGATGGAGTACTGCGCGCCGGTCAGCCGGTCCCGGACGATGCTGGTGACGCCGGTCTCGTCCTGGGTGTGGCTGAGGTACTCAGTGTCGAACCGGATCCGGGCGCCGCGCTCCTGAGCGGCCTTGACGAGGATGGGCTCGGTGATGGTCTGCGGGGCGTCCAGCATCGTGCACGGGCTCTGCAGCTCGTAGTCGGCGTGCCGGGCCGTGTCCGTGCCCCAGGACGGGATCCGGCCGAGCTCCTCGCCGGCCAGGCTGGTGCAGAACGTCGTGTTGCCCATGTACTCCCACGGGGTGGCCTCGCGCATGAGCACGTCCTCGATGCCCATGTCACGCATGGTCTCCATGGTGCGTTGATTGGTGATGTGCGCCCGCGGGCTGTCGGAGAGCCGGCTGTACTTGGTGATCATCAGCGTGGACGTCCCGTAGGAGGCCAGGAACAGCGCGGCCGAAGCCCCCGCCGGGCCCGATCCCACCACCAGGACGTCAGTCTCGGCCATCGGTGCTGTCACCATCGCCAGCCTCCCCGTCGCGGTACGTACATTTGTCCGCTGTGCGGATAGCGTAACCATCCTGCCTAAGAGCCTGCAGTGTCAAGCCGGCCAGAGGAGGTCAGGAGGGCCGGACGCGCAGGCCGTCGAAGGCGACGGTGACCACGGTATCGGCCAGCTCTTCGGCGGCCGCGGGGCCGCGGGGCCGGTACCACTCGATGAGCGAGTTGACCATGCCGAACAGCAGCCGGGCGGCCACGGCCGGGTCGGCGTCGGAGCGCAGGTCCCCCTCGGCGGCGGCGTGGGTGACCAGCCCGGCCACGAGGTGGTCGAACTCGCGGCGGCGGGCCAGCGCCTCCCGCTCCACCTCGGTGTTGCCGCGCACCCGCAACAGCAGGGTGACGAACGGTAGGTCCCGGGCCAGCAGCATGACGCTGCCGCGGACCAGGTGCTCGAGCCGGTCGATGGCCCGGCCGTCCACCTCGTCCAGCTTGGCCGCCTCGGCGAACAGCCCGTCCAGGGCGCGGCCCGTGGCCAGCCGGAGCAGCTCCTCCTTGCTGGGGACGTGGTGGTAGATGGCGGATTTGGTGATGCCCAGCTTGCGGGACAGGTCCTCCATGCTGGTCCCGTCGTAGCCGCGCTCGTTGAACAGCTTCACCGCCACCGCCAGCAGCGACTCCAGGTCGTACCCGGGGCGGCCGCGCCGGGCCCGGGGGCCCGGCTGCGCGTGCTGGACCGGCGCGGCACTCATTTGGGGCGCTGGTCGATCACCCGGCGCATCTTGCCCATCGAACGTTCCAGGGTGTCGGGATCCACCACCTCGACGGTGACGTTGATGCCCACCCCGTCCTTGACCCGGGCCGCGATCACGGCTGCGGCGGACTCCCGGCGGCCGCTCGGGGCCGCTGACTCCGCCTCGACCAGCACGGTCAGCTGGTCCATCCGGTCCTTTCTGGTCAGCAGGAGCTGGAAGTGCGGCGAGACCCCCTCGGTGACGAGCACGATCTCCTCGATCTGGGTCGGGAAGACGTTCACGCCCCGCAGGATGATCATGTCGTCGGTGCGCCCCGTCACCTTGTCCATCCGCCGGAAGGCGGGCCGGGCGGTGCCCGGCCGTAGCGTGGTCAGGTCCCGGGTCCGGTAGCGGATGACCGGCATGGCCTCCCTGGTCAGCGAGGTGAACACCAGCTCGCCGGGCTCGCCGTCCGGCAGTACCTGCCCGGTGATTGGGTCGATGATCTCCGGGTAGAAGTGGTCCTCCCAGACGTGCAGCCCGTCCTTGGTCTCCACGCATTCCTGGGCCACCCCAGGCCCCATCACCTCGGACAGCCCGTAGATGTCAACCGCGTCCAGGTCCAGCCGCTCCTCGATCTCCCGGCGCATCTGCTCGGTCCACGGCTCGGCGCCGAAGATGCCCACCCGCAGCGAGCTGGCCCGCGGGTCGACGCCCTGCCGCTCGAACT
>JBEKCN010000616.1:0-3736 GCA_050014855.1 Streptosporangiaceae bacterium
GGTACCCGGGAAGCGGACGTCGGTGCAGCAGGTTCCATCGGGCAGCCCCCGGTCAATCCGCCGCCCACGGCGGAAACGACGATCAGACTCGCCCACGATATTGACCGGGCTCACGTCATGGCTGACACGGGGGTAGCACCAAGACGTGCTGGCTTTCACCCGACGAGGGGCACGCAGGGCGCGGCGAAGGCGATGCCGGCCGGAAGGCCTAGCCCGGGCTGGCCGGCCCGGGCGCACGGCGGCAGCCGGTCGGCGGCGCGCTTCGCGCCCTGCCGACCGGAGCGGCGCGCTTAGCCGACGAGGCTCTTGTGCACCGACGCCTGGTAGATCTGGGCGATCGACGCTTCCAGCTGGGCGTTGAACTGCTCGTCGCTCTGCCCGTCGGACAGTCCCTCGAGCAGCGCCCGGGAGAAGCTCGCGATCATGCTCGGCTCACGGGCGAGCAGATCGCAGGCCTTGTCGCGGCTGTAACCGCCCGACAGGGCGAGGACCTGCAGCACACGGGGATCAGCGGCGAGGCCGGCGTACAGGCCGGGCTGCGTCGGGATCGTCAGCTTCAGCATGATGCTCGCCCCGTCCGGCAGGGCGTCGACGTGCGCCTCCAGGGCGTCCCGCAGCAGCAGCTCCGCTTCATCTTTGTGCGGGCTGTCGATGCTGACCTCGGGTTCGAGGATCGGGACGAGACCCGCCGCCCAGATCGTGCCGCCGACCTCGAACTGCTGATCGACGATGGCGTTCACCCCGCCTTTGTCGGCGTCCTTGATCACCGATCTCATCTTGGTGCCGAACATGCGGTGCCGGTTCGCCCGCTCGAGCAAGTCGTCGAGCGCGTCGATCGGCTTCATGAGCTGGACACCGGACTGCTCCGGGGCGAGCCCCTTGTCGACCTTCAGGAAGGGCACGACCTGTTTCGCGTCCCACAGATACTGGGCCGTCGGGACCCCCTGCACGTCTCGCTCCATCGTCTGCTCGAACAGGATCGCGCCCATTATGCGCGAGCCGTCGAAGGCCGGGCTGGTGACGACGCGCGTCCGCATGGCGTGGATGAGGCCGAACATCTCATCCTCGGAGTGGTAGCGGCTTTCGGCGATGCCGTAATGAGCGAGCGCCTTCGGTGTGCTGCCGCCGCTCTGATCAAGGGCAGCGAAAAAGCCCTGGCCGGAGCGGATCTTCTCAAGCTGTATTTCGTCCATCCTGCCATCCTGCCAGCCCGTCCTGCGCAGCGGCAGGACCGCAAGTCACCGGCGGCAGGACCGCAAGTCATACGTTCCTGCCACAGCCATCCAAGATCATGTGCAGGCTGCACGCCCCGCACAGCGCCCCCGGGACCGCGCGCCGGAATGGATGTACCGCGCCGGATGCTGTCTCTTATGTACCCCTTCGGGTATCACCGCAGGAAGTCCCCTTATGTACCCGTTCGGGTACCACCGCAGGAAGTCGCGGAGGCATCCCATGCACAGCAGGAACTCCAGCCACGAGGACACCGGCGACCGGATCCGTTTCCGGACCGCGTGCGGCCGCGCGATCCAGGTTGGCCAGCTCACCCTCGGCGGGGCCAGTCCGCCGGCCCGGCGGGTCAGCTTCGCCATCAGCGCCTCCGGCTACGGGGAAGACGGGACCTGGGCCGGGCTGACCGCCGGAGAGGCCCGCCGGCTCGCGGCGGCGCTGCTCACCTGCGCCGACGCCTGCGAGGACACCGGCGCTCGCTGACCCGGCCGGCAGCCTTGGTCCAGCTCGGCGTCGCGGCCGCACCGGGCGGCGCGCTGACCGCCGCGATCCCCGGCCAGGTCCGCCGCCCGCTCCGCGCCTCACCGGCTGGACCAGGGACTTCTTCGCTGTACTGAGGCAGCAGCCGGCTGGGGCAGCTGCCGTTCCGGGGTAGTAAGGGGGCGTGGCGGCATGGATTCTGCACATGGACCTCGACCAGTTCATCGCGGCGGTCGAGGTGCTGCGCCATCCTGAGCTGGGCGGCCAGCCAGTGATCGTCGGCGGGGAAGGCGATCCGGCCCAGCGCGGCGTGGTCAGCACGGCCTCCTACGAGGCCCGCGCCTACGGGGTGCACTCCGGTCAGCCGCTGCGGACGGCGGCGCGGCTCTGTCCCGGGGCGACCTTCCTGCCGGTGGACCGCGAGGCCTACGAGGCGGTCTCCGCCGAGGTGATGGCGGTGCTGCGGGCGTCCGGCGCGGTCGTGGAGGTGCTGGGCTGGGATGAGGCGTTCCTGGGTATCGACGACGCTGACCCGGAAGGCTTCGCCCGCAGGCTGCAGCAGCGGGTGCGGGCGGCCACGCAGCTGGACAGCACGGTCGGGATCGGCCAGAACCGGTTGCAGGCCAAGCTGGCCACCGGGTTCGGCAAGCCCGCCGGGGTCTTCCGGCTGACCGGCGAGAACTGGTTCGAGGTGCTCGGCGACCGGCCCACCGACGCGCTATGGGGCATCGGGGCCAAGACCGCCCGGCGGCTGCGGGATCTCGGCCTGCACACGGTGCGCGAGCTGGCCGCGGCCGACCCGGGCGCGCTGGCCCAGCAGTTCGGCCCGGCCACCGGGCCGTGGCTCGTGCTGACCGCGCAGGGCCGCGGCGGGCGCGAGGTCGACGCTGGGCCCTACGTGGCCCGGTCACACGGCCGCGAGGTCACCTTCCAGGAGGACATCGGGGACTGGGCGCGGGTCACGCAGGAGGTGGCGCGGCTAGCCGGCGTGGTGGCGCACGAGCTGGCCACGGAGCAGCGGCCCGCTGTCCGGGTCGTTGTCAAAGTCCGGTACGCGCCGTTCATCACCCAGACACACGGCCAGCCGCTGGCCGCCGCCACCGTGGACGCGGAGCCGATCCGGGTGGCGGCGCTGGCCGCACTGGAGAAGTTCACCGGCCGCCGCCCCGTGCGCCTGCTCGGCGTACGGGCCGAGTTCAGCCCGCCGGCCTGAGCGTCAGCCGGGCGGCGCGAGGCCGCCGGCCCGGCGGAGCTGGATGAGCAGGCCCAGGCCGGCCAGCAGGGCCACGGCACCGAGACCGAACATCCACGCCTGCTGCACGCCGGCGGTGCCTCCGCCCCCGGTCTGCGGGGCGCCCTGGGGCATCTTGGTCACCGACACCCCCAGCTCGGACGCGGCCTCCTCGGCCAGCTTGAGGTGCATATTCAGCATCGGCATGGCCGCGCTGGCGTAGTCCTTCATCTTCCAGTTGCTGCCGTCGGCCACTTCCTGCTGGAACAGCGCGATGGCCTGCTCGTGGGCGATGATGCTGGCCTGGGCGAACGCGACGGCGAGGTTGGTCCCGGACTGCGACTCGATCTGGGACGCCTCCGCCAGCTGCTGGGAACTAGGGCTGGCCGGGATCGGGACATTAAGTATGGCGGACAGCTGCCGCAGCTCAGCCAGCGCCTTGGTGTGGTCGCTGACGTAACGGGCGGCCACTCCGTCCAGCGGCTCCTCCACTCTCAGCTCGACGCTCCTGCTGATGGACAGCTCGGCGATGTTGGCCTGGGCCGCCGCGGCCATGAAGGCGCGGTCCTGGTTCGACACCGTTAAGGTAGCGGGCCGCGCGGTCGTGCCCAGCGCCGGGCCGGCCAGCGCGGCAGCGGAGAAAAGCCCCGCCGAAACGGCGAAACAGGCCACGGCCAGGCTGCGGGCGAGACGGGCGCCGGCTTTCCGGTGGAGCTTCATGATGCCTCCATTGAACTCGCGTGGACCGGTATGCGTACATAGAGGCAGAAGCCACAGCCGTCTTACCGCTCTATGAAG
>JBEKCN010000617.1:0-3735 GCA_050014855.1 Streptosporangiaceae bacterium
AGAGGCCGGTTACGCCCGTGACCCGGGCTACCGGCCGAGCCCAGAAGCCGGTTACGCCCGTGACCCGGGCTACCGGCCGAGCCCAGAAGCCGGTTACGCCCGTGACCCGGGCTACGGGTACGGCTCTGTCGGCGACGACTATGGCCCGGGTAGCGAGGACCGCTACGGCCACGATGCCAGGCAGGCTTACGAGTACGGGCCGGAAGACGGCTACGGCCATGAAGCTGGACCGGGACACTGGCGCGGGCCCGAAGACGCCTCCGGGAGGGGCCCTGAACCGGCCTACGGGCCTCGGTCGGGCGATGCCTACGGCCCCGAGCCCGGCTATCAGCGCGGGTCGGAAGACGCCTACGGCCGGGGACCCGAACCGGGATACCGGCCCGGACCGGAAGAGCGCTACGGCCATCGACGCGATCCGGAATATCAGCAGGGGCCAGGGAACGGCTACAGGCGCGGGCCCGGAAGGGCATCCGGGCCCGGACCACGAGATGCGGCAGGACGCGGGTCCGGTCCGATGCGGGAGCGCCAACCCCGGGCCGAGGGACCCATGTACGGGTCGGATGCTGCGTACGGGCGAGAAGACTCATACGGCCGTGACGGCGCCTATGGCTCAGAGGCTCCGTACGGGGCGGGGGTGACGTACGGCTCAGACGCTGCCTACGGCCCCGGCGCGGCATATGAGCCAAACGGTCACCAGGGGGCCGAGGTTATCCACGGGCCGGTCGTCCACGAGGCGGATGACAGGTACGCACCCGGCGGCAGCTACCGGGCTGATGGCGCCTACGGTCCCAACGGTGGTTACGGCCCGCAGGCGGACCAGCACGGCCGAGGGCCCGGCCGCCCGGCTGGCCCGGCAGGTTCCGGCCCGCGCCCTGTCCTTCAGGGGCGCCCGTTCTCATCACCGGGACGGCCCGTTCCGCCTGCCGGGCGCCCGCCCGGGGCGTTCGGTGGCTACCCACCCGCGCGCCCGAACGGCCCCGCAGGCGCGCCTGCGAACGGCCGCGCGGGTGCACCACCCGGGGGCCGCGGCGCTCCGCCCCGGCCGCCCGGCAGCCGGTCCATCGAGCCGCCCGCACCGCCCGCCGCGGGTGGGACCCGGATGGCGCCTCGCTCCGGACGTTCCGCACCACCGGACCGGACGGGCCAACCGTCGAAGCCGGGGACCGCGCTGGTCCTCCGGAATGAGCCGTCCGCCAAGCGGTCCCCCACCGGCCCCGGGAACGAACTGGCGGACTTTGCGAAGGACCTTCGCGAGCTGCGCACCGAGGCGGGGCTCGGCTATCCGGAGATGGCAGAGCTCTCGCACTACACGATGAAGACGCTGGCCGCCGCCGCAGGCGGCCTGACGTTGCCGACGCTCCCGGTGACCGCGGCGTACGTCCGCGCGTGCGACGGCAACGTCGCCGAATGGGAAGACCGCTGGCACCGGATCGCTGACGCGATGAAGCCGGACAGCGAGGGGGCCGGGCCGCAGCCCGGCGCAGCGCCGGACGGTACCCCCGGCCGCGGTAACGGTTCCGGCGAGCGGGCCACTGGCGGGGCGGGCACTGGCGGGGCGGGCACCGGCGGGGCGGGCACCGGCGGGGCGGGCAAGATTCGCGGAGCTGACGGGACTGGCCAGGCGAGCGGGACTGGCCAGGCGAGCGGGACTGGCCAGGCGAGCGGGACTGGCCAGGCGAGCGGGACTGGCCAGGCTGACAGGGACGGAACCTGGCCGGGCCGCGAGGCACCGGGACCGCACGACGAGCACAAGCCATCCCGCCCGTCCCAGGTCTCCTCACCGCGCCCGGCGCACGAGGGACCGCCCGCCCCCGGTCAGGCTCCGCCCCCGCCGGACAAGAGGACCGAGCAGGTTTACGTCATCACGTCGGCGGCCCCCCGGCGGCCGTACCGGTGACCCGCACCCGCACCCGCCGTCGGCCGCGCTGGGCGGCGGGGGGTGTGGCCGGGCCCGGCCACACCGTTATGCTGCGGCCGTGAACGTCGTTTCCCTCGGTTACCGCACGGATCTGATGGTCCGCGCGATGGAGGGCAGCGAGGTCACCGACTGCGGCGACCACATCGTGGTCCGGAGCCCAGCGCACCCGGCGTACTGGTGGGGCAACTTCCTGCTGCTCGCGGCGGCTCCGCAGCCTCGGGAGACCCCGCGCTGGCTGGCGCGGTTCGGCGAGCTCTTCCCCGGCGCGGAACACGTGGCGCTGGGCATCGACGCCACGCAGCCGGACGCGGCCGACCATTCGGGCCTGTTCGAGGCCGGTCTCCGCATCGAGCGGAGCATCGTGCTGACGGCCGCGAGACTGACTGAGCCGCCGTACCCGGACCGTTCGGCTGACTACCGGCCGCTGGCCGGCGACGAGGACTGGCGGAGCTCGCTCGAACTCCGCCTGGCCGCCGACGACGGCAGTGAAGCCGCGGTGACCCGGGCGTTCTACCAGCAGCGCACGGTCGACGCCCGCCGACTGACCGAGAACGGTGACGGCGCGTGGTTCGGCGCGTTCGACGGCGGCAAGCTGGTGGCCCAGCTCGGGGTGTTTTCCGACGGCAGCGGCATCGCCCGCTACCAGAACGTCGAGACCCACCCAGCCTGGCGCCGGAAAGGCCTGGCCGGAACGTTGGTCTGGCGGACGGGGCGGTGGGCGCTGGCTGAGCTCGCGGCGCGGACCCTGGTCATCGTCGCGGATCCGGGCGCGAGCGCGATCCGCGTCTACCGGTCCGTGGGGTTCGCCGATACCGAGACACAGATCGGCTTCGAGCGCCCGCCGCAGGCGGTCCGGTCCCGATAGACCGGCTCCTTACAGATCGGCGGTGCCGGTCACGCCGGTCGTGGTGCTGCCGCCGACCCAGATCGTGCCGTCCGGATCACGGGTGATCCGCACCCGGCCGCGGCGGCCCAGCGCGGTGCCCTGGCTGGCTACATACGGCGCGGAGGCATAGCCCGCCGCCAGCAGCCAGCCGGCCAGGGACGCGTTGAGGCTTCCGGTCACCGGATCCTCACCGACCCCGCCCAGCGCCGGGGTGAAGGCGCGGACCTCGAACGCCACCGGTGAACCCGCCGGGTGAGGCCCCGCCACCCCGATGTCGAGATCGGCCAGGCCAGGCCGCAGCGCCAGCACCGCGTCGGCACTTTCCAGCAGCACGCCCACCCAGCCCGGGCCGTTGTCCACCCACTGCGCGTCGACCACCGCGACTCGGGCGATGCCGAGCGCGGCCACGACCCGCTCCAGCGTCTGCTCGTCCACCGGCCCCGAACGCAGCAGCGGCGGCGCCGCGAACGCCAGCGCGCCATCGATCCGCCGCAGTTCGATCAGGCCCGCGTCGCACTCCTGGATGATCAGGTCCGGGCGCTGGGGCGCGCCGCCCGCGCCCAGCCAGGCGTGACAGGTACCGAGCGTCGGGTGACCGGCGAACGGAAGCTCGCGGCGGGGCGTAAAGATCCGGACCCGGTAGTCCGCGCCGGCGGCTTCCGGCGGGACGACGAACGTGGTCTCGGACAGGTTCGTCCAGCTCGCGAACTGCTGCATCTCCTCGGTGGTCAGGCCCTTGCCGTCGAGGACGACAGCGACGGGATTCCCGAAGTACCGCTCTTCGGCGAACACGTCAACCTGGCAGAACCGGCGCTCCATGACATCGAGTGTGGCATGCGGCGGTCGCTCGGCAGCAGGGGATTTTCTGCCGGACTGGGGTGAATTCCTGCCTCGGCTCCCGCGGAGCCGAATTCTTCTTCAGGCCGCTGGC
>JBEKCN010000618.1:0-3735 GCA_050014855.1 Streptosporangiaceae bacterium
AGATGCCACGTGCAAAGGGCGGCGATACCGCGAGAGCCAAGCGGGTGCCGCCCTTTGGCTATGCTGGGACCCGTCACCAGCTCGCAGGAATCCTCGCCGTTCACGGCGATGGAGGATGTCAAGATGGACTCTCCTCACCCTCGACCCGCATCACGCTGGCCACGGCGCGTACCACGCCGAGAGACTCCAGGTCGCCGACCGTCGCGGCCAGCGCCGCGTCGCGGGCCTGGTGGGACACGATGATCAGCTGCGCGTCATCGCCACGGGTCTCCTGGCGGGCCGCGCGGATGGACACGTCGTGGCGGGCGAACACGTCGGCCACCTGAGCCAGCACGCCCGGCCGGTCGGCGACGTCGAGCGAGACGTGGTAGCGGGTGAGCGTCTGCCCCATCGGCATGACGGGCAGCGCTGCGTAGGTCGACGCGTCGGGCCCGCGGGTGCCGGCCAGCCGGTTCCGAGCCACCGCGACGAGATCGCCGAGCACCGCGCTGGCGGTCGGGGTACCGCCCGCGCCCGCGCCGTAGAACATGAGCCGGCCGGCCGAGGCGGCTTCGACGAAGACCGCGTTGTAGGCACCGCCGACCGAGGCCAGCGGATGCGAGCGCGGGATCATTGCCGGGTGCACGCGGACCGACACCCCGCCGCCGGACTGCTCGCAGATGGCGAGCAGCTTCACCACGCAACCCAGCGCGCGGGCGCTGGCCATGTCGGCGGTGGTGACGTCGGTGATGCCTTCGCGGTGCACGTCGGCCGCGGTCACCTCAGTGTGGAACGCCAGCCCGGCCAGGATCGCGGCCTTGGCGGCCGCATCGAACCCCTCAACGTCCGCGGTGGGGTCGGCCTCGGCGTAGCCCATCGACTGGGCTTCCTCCAGGGCCTCGGTGAAGCCCGCCCCCGAGGAGTCCATCCGGTCCAGGATGTAGTTGGTGGTGCCGTTGACGATGCCGAGCACGCGGTGGACCGTATCCCCCGCCAGCGACTCGCGCAGCGGCCGGAGCAGCGGGATGGCGCCTGCGACGGCCGCCTCGTAGTACAGGTCGGTGCCGTGCTCGCGGGCCGCGCCGTGGATTTCCGCGCCGTTCTCGGCCAGCAGGGCCTTGTTCGCGGTGACCACCGACTTGCCGGCCTTCATCGCGGCGAGCAGCAGCGACCGGGCAGGCTCGATGCCGCCGATCACCTCCACCACGATGTCGACGTCCGGCCGGGTGGCCAGCCCGCCGGCGTCGGCAGTGAGCAGGTCGCGGTCGATCCCGGCGGCTCGGGGATGAGCCGGGCGGCGGACCGCGATGCCGGCCAGCTCCAGTCGTGCCCCGGTCCGCACGGCCAGGTCATCGGCCTGCTCCTGCAGTAGCCGGGCCACCTGGGAGCCGACTGAGCCACAGCCGAGGAGCGCGATACGCAGGGTCTTCGTCTTCTGGCGCCCCGCGTCGGCCGGTTTCAGGTCTCCGGCGGTCATCCGACGTCCAGCCGCAGCAGGTCATCCAGGGTCTCCCGGCGGACGATGGGCCGGGCCTGGCCGTCCCGCACCGCCACCACGGGCGGGCGCGGGACATGGTTGTAGTTGCTGGAGATGGACCGGCAGTAGGCGCCGGTGGCCGCGACGGCCAGCAGGTCACCCGGGGCCAGGTCAGACGGCAGATAGGCGTGCCGGACCACGATGTCGCCGCTCTCGCAGTGCTTGCCCACCACCCGGGTCAGCATGGGCGGGGCGTCAGAGGCGCGGGACACGAGCGCGCAGGTGTACGTCGCGTCGTACAGCGCCGTGCGGATGTTGTCGCTCATGCCCCCGTCCACGCTGACGTACGTGCGCAGGCCGTCCACGTCCTTGATCGTGCCGACTTCGTAGATCGTAATGGTGCCCGGCCCGGCGATCCCCCGTCCCGGCTCGACGGTGAGCCGCGGCCGGGACAGCCCCGCCGCGCGGCACTGCCGGTCCACGATGTCCCGGATGCTCTGCGCGAGCTCCTTGACCTCGGGCGGGCTGTCCTCGTCGGTGTAGGCGATGCCGAACCCGCCGCCCAGGTCGAGCTCGTCGATCTGCACCCCGTGCTCGTCACGGATCCGAACCGCCAGCTCCAGCACGCGGTGCGCGGCCACCTCGAACCCGGCGGTGTCGAAGATCTGCGAACCTATGTGCGAATGGAGCCCGGCCAGCTCCAGGTCCGGGCAAGCCAGGACACGGCGGACCGCTTCGTCGGCCGCCCCGGAGGCCAGCGAGAAGCCGAACTTCTGGTCGTCGTGCGCGGTGGCCATGAATTCGTGCGTGTGCGCCTCCACGCCCGTGGTGACGCGGACCAGGACGCGCGGCCGGCGGGCCGGTTGGCTCATCCCGTCCGGGTCGATGACGAGGGCCAGGCGGGCGATCTCCTCGAACGAGTCGAGCACGATGTGCCCGACGCCGGCCTGCACCGCCCGGGTCAGCTCGGCCAGCGACTTGTTGTTGCCGTGCATGGTGATCATGTCCGGGGGCACGCCCGCGGCCAGGGCCACCTCCAGCTCGCCGCCGGTGCACACGTCCACGCCGAGCCCCTCGTCGCTGACCCAGCGCAGCGCGGCCCGCGAGCAGAACGCCTTCGCCGCGTAGAACACCCCGGCGTCGGCCCCGAACGCGTCGCGGTAGTCGGAGCAGCGGCTGCGGAAGTCGGCCTCGTCACAGAGCAGCAGCGGCGTGCCGTACGTCCCGGCCAGCTCCCGGACGTCGATGCCGCCGACCGTCAGCACGCCGCCGTCACGGCGCGCCGAACGCGGCCAGATCGCCGGGGACAGCTCGTTCAGGTCGGCCGGCGGCGACGGCGGGTGGTCGGCGGGCAGCACATCGGCATAACGGGGCCCCGCCGGGTGGGCGACACGGCTCATGACATTCCTTCGTGGTCGGGCGGTGGGCGCCGGTCCGGTCCGGCCGTTCAGCCGGGTCCGGTCCGGCCGTTCAGCCGGGGTCCGGCCATTCAGCCGGGTCCTGGCGGCCGGGGCGGCTCACCTGGTCAGAGCCGGTCCGGCGCAGGCACGCCGAACAGCTCCAAGCCCGCCGCGAGCCCCGCTGCCGCGGCTGCGGCCAGCCACAGCCGGGCGCGCACGGTGCGGGCGTCGCCCGGCCGCCCGGCATCCCGGGCCACGCCGGGCCACGCCCCACTGTGCGGCGCCTCTGACTCGCGAGAGGCCCCGTCGTGCTCGGCGCCGTCGTGATCCGGCACCGGCCAGGCCGGGCAGGTCACGCGGCACACCTGGTACGTCTCCGCCAGCTCCTCCAGGAAGACGGCGAACTCGTGCGGCCGCCCGTGGCGCGCAGCCCGGGCCACCTGTTCGGGGAGCCAGGACAACGCGGCGAGCAGAGCCCGCTCCCTGGGGTGCGCGAGCGAGCCCGGCTGCACGGCTGCCGCCTCGCCCCTGCTCAGGCCAAGGGCAGCGGCCCAGCGCAGCGTCGATGCAGCGCAGGAGTGCGCGTACTGAACAGCATAGGCGGGATTGGCCGGGACGTGCCGCGCGCAGGCGACCGGGTCGAGAGCGGCGGGCCGTTCCGGCGGGATACGGGCCAGGGCGTAACGGATGGCGTCCGGCCCGGCGAACTCGACGGCGCACGCGACCGGGCTGAGCCCCGATGTTGTGACCGGGGGCGGTAGGTACTGTCCGGCCCCCTGCGGCAGCTGGGCCCGGGGCGTGGTGCTGGGGTGCACACAAGCCCGTTCAGCGTTATCACCGGCGGCCACCGCCGCGCCCGCAGCGGCGGCCAGCCGTGCG
>JBEKCN010000619.1:0-3734 GCA_050014855.1 Streptosporangiaceae bacterium
GGAGCCGACCGCGGCGGAGCCGACCGCGGCGGAGCCGACCGCGGCGGAGCCGACCGCGGCGGAGCCGACCGCGGCGGAGCCGACCGCGGCGGAGCCGACCGCGGCAGAGAGGCCAGGCCCGGTGACGGCAGGGCGGGCCCCGCAATCAGCCCAGACCGGGGCTCCCGAGCTGGGGACGCAAGCCGTTCGACCGGCGCTCAGCAGGGAAAGCTAAATAATGGATGAACGGGACCGGCCGGACGAGAGCGGCCCGCTGCCGCTGCGGGACATCCTGGTCGTAGCGCTGGAGCAGGCGGTGGCGGCGCCCTTCGCCACCCGCCAGCTCGCCGATCTCGGCGCCCGGGTCATCAAGGTGGAGCGGCGCGGAACGGGTGACTTCGCCCGCGGGTACGACCGCTCGGTGCACGGCCAGTCGAGCTACTTCGTCTGGCTGAACCGGGGCAAGGAAAGCATCGAGCTGGACGTCAAGGACGATGGCGACCGCGCGGTGCTTACCGCCCTGCTCGACCGCGCGGACATATTCGTGCAGAACCTCGCGCCCGGTGCGGCCGGCCGGCTCGGCCTGGACGGCGACCGGCTCCGGGCCCGGAACCCCGCGCTGATCACCTGCTCGGTCTCGGGCTACGGCGCCGACGGCCCCTACCGCCACAAGAAGGCCTACGATCTGCTGGTGCAGTGCGAGGCCGGCTTGCTGTCGGTCACCGGCAGCCCCGGCGAGCCGGCCAAGGCCGGCATCTCGGTGGCCGACATCGCCGCCGGCATGTACGCCTACAGCGGCATCCTGGCCGCATTGTACGAGCGGGAGCGGACCGGCCGCGGGATCAGCGTCGACGTCTCCATGCTGGAGGCGCTCGGTGAGTGGATGAGCCAGCCGGTCTACTTCACCAGCTACGGCGGGCACCCGGCCGCGCGGACCGGGGCGCGGCACACGTCCATCTCGCCCTACGGCCCGTATGCCGTCGGAGCTGGCGCCACTGGCGGCGGCCAGGTCTTCATCGGCATCCAGAACGAACGCGAATGGGCGGTCCTATGCCGGAAGGTCCTCGGCCAGCCGGAACTGATCAACGACGAGCGGTTCGCCACCAACCCCGACCGGGTGGCGCACGACCGCGAGCTGACCGTCATCATCGAGCAGGCCCTGGCCGGGATTGGGCCCGGCCAGGTGGTCGCGCTGCTGGATGAGGCGGGCATCGCCTGCGCCCGGCTGCGCACGCCGCAGGAGTTCGCCGGCCACCCGCAGCTCGCGGCCCGGGACCGGTGGCGGGAGGTGGACACGCCCGGCGGCCCGGTCCGGGCGATGTTGCCGCCGGTCACCGTGCCCGGCCGGGAGGCGGCCATGGGCGCGGTGCCGGCCGTGGGCCAGCATTCGGCGGCCATCCGCGCCGAGCTGGGCCTGCCGCCCGACCCGGAACGCGAGTCCTAGTACCCTTTCCCTTGCGCGCTAAAGTGCATACAGTTTGAGGAAACCGGTCCCGCCGGGTGCGGGCCGGGCGAAGCAGAGACGGGCCGGGAGAAGAGAGACGGGCCGGGAGAAGACGGAGGGCCGTGGTGGACGAGCAGTCACGCGACCAGATCGCCGGAATGCTGCTGGATGCTTACGCCAGCCGCCAGCCAGTCGAGCCGCTGACCGAGAAGTACGCGGACCTCACCCTGGAGGACGCCTACGAGATCCAGCTGCTCCAGGTCCAGCGCTGGCGGCACGAGGGAGCGCGGATCAGGGGGCACAAGGTAGGGCTGACCTCGGCAGCCATGCAGCGCCAGCTGGGAGTCGACCAGCCCGACTACGGCCACCTGCTGGACGGCATGTTCTGGCTGGAGAACGAGCCGATCCCCGCGGCACGCTTCCTGCAACCGCGGGTGGAACCCGAGATCGCCTTCGTGCTCGCCGGGGAGCTGCGGGGCCCGGGCGTGACGGTCGCGGACGCGATCGGCGCGGTCGGTTTCGTGCTGCCCGCCCTGGAGCTGATCGACTCCCGCATCCGCGACTGGCGCATCGGCCTGCTCGACACCATCGCCGACAACGCCTCCTCCGCCGGGGTGATCCTGGGCAGCTCACCGGTCCCGCTGGCCGGGGCGGACCTGCGGCTGGCCGGCTGCAACCTGCACAAGAACGGGCAACTGGCCGGTACCGGGGCGGGCGGCGCGGTGCTGGGCTCGCCGCTGACCGCGCTGGTCTGGCTGGCCAACACGGTCGGGGAACGCGGGGTGGTCCTCGAGCCGGGCCAGGTCATCCTGCCCGGCTCGGTGACCGCGGCGATCCCGGTCGGCCCCGGGGACACCGTGACGGCCACCTTCGCCGGGCTGGGCAGCGTGACCGCCCGATTTACCGCGGAACAGGCCGGTCCCGGGGCGCAAGACGACGCGGAGGAGGGCAGATGAGCAAGGCGACGGCGGCCATCGTCGGCCCGGGCAACATCGGCACCGACCTGCTGGCCAAGCTCCAGCGCAGCGATCAGGTGGAGGTCCGGTACATGGTCGGTGTCGACCCGGCCTCGGACGGCCTGGACCGGGCCCGGGCGCGCGGTGTCGAGGCGTCGGCCGGGGGCGTGGACTGGCTGCTGGACCGCGCCGAGCTCCCGGACCTGGTGTTCGAGGCCACCTCGGCCCGGGCGCACCTGGCCAACGCACCGCGGTACGCGGAGGCGGGCATCCAGGCGATTGACCTGACCCCGGCGGCGGCCGGGCCGCTGGTCTGCCCGCCGGTGAACCTGCACGAGCACCTGGACGCGCCGAACCTCAACATGATCACCTGCGGCGGGCAGGCGACGATCCCGATGGTGCACGCGGTGTCCCGGGCCACGCCTGTCCCCTACGCCGAGATCGTGGCTTCGATCGCGTCCCGGTCCGCAGGCCCGGGCACCCGGGCCAACATCGACGAATTCACGACGACGACGACCCGGGCGATCGAGCAGGTCGGCGGGGCCGGGCGCGGTAAGGCGATCATCATCCTGAACCCGGTCGACCCGCCCATGATCATGCGCGACACCGTCTTCTGCGCTATCTCCCCCGACGCCGACACCACGGCGATCACGGAATCGGTGCTGGCCATGACCGAGACCGTCGCCCGTTACGTGCCCGGGTACACACTGCGGGCCGAGCCGCAGTTTGATCCGCCCGGTGACACCTGGTCCGGCTGGGCCAGGGTGGCCATCTTCCTGGAGGTTCGCGGCAACGGCGACTACCTGCCGTCGTGGGCCGGCAACCTGGACATCATGACCGCGGCGGCCGCCCAGGTCGGCACCCTGATAGCCGGCCCGCTGCTGGCCGACACTGGCCGGGCCGACGCGGCCGGCCCGCGAACGTCCAGCGCGGGCGCTTCGGGGGTGACGGCTTGACCGGCAATGTACGGATCACGGACTCGACGCTGCGGGACGGCTCGCACGCGATGCGGCACCAGTTCACCGAGGGGCAGGTACGCGCGGTCGTCTCCGCTCTCGACGGCGCCGGGGTGGAGGTCATCGAGGTCTCCCACGGCGACGGCCTGGGCGGCTCCTCATTCAACTACGGGTTCTCCGGCACCGACGAGATCGCGCTGATCCGCGCGGCGGTGGACGAGGCGGCCATGGCCCGGATCGCGGTACTGCTGCTGCCCGGGGTGGGCACGGTGGAGGATCTGCGCCGGGCGCACGACGCGGGCGCGTCAGTGGCCAGGATCGCGACGCACTGCACGGAGGCGGACGTATCGGTCCAGCACTTCGGGGCGGCCCGCGAGCTGGGCATGGAGACGGTCGGCT
>JBEKCN010000620.1:0-4922 GCA_050014855.1 Streptosporangiaceae bacterium
GATCACGTCGACGAAGCCCTCGAGCAGGGGTGGAGCGTCCTGATCCAGGGCCAGGCGCACCGGGTGCTGCAGAAAACGGAACTGGCTCATCTGCAGCGCTGCGCCGAGGTGCTGCCGTGGGCGGGCGGTGACCGCGCGGCATACGTGCGCATCACCCCCCGCCGGATCAGCGGGCGGCGCATCGTCCGTCCGTGAGGGCCGCCCGGCCGCGCCCCAGCAGCGTCCCGCGAGGACCTTTGGCCTGCGGAGGCGGGGAGTTTTGGCTCTGCAAGCCGCGCTCTCAGCAAGTCATGCTCGTATCATGAAGCCGAACTTCCCCCGCAAGGGTGTCCCTGGTACCGGATCTGCACCGGCCGCCGTCGGCGCGCACGAAACGATCGAGCCGGCCAATCCTGGCCGCCCTGAGTACCGGGCCTGCTGCTGCCCGGGCCGCCCCGTCGTCCGCGTGGTCATGCCCGCGTCGGCGTCCCGCCCCGCCCCGGCCGACCTGCTGCTGTGCGGTCATCACTACCGGATGTCCCAGGCGGCTCTCGCGGTGGCCGGTGCCACCGTCCAGGAGCTACCCGGCCGGGGGGCTGACGTGGCCGCCGCATTGTTCCGCGTGTCGCAGCCCTCCGCCGCCCCGGTGAGCTGACCGTAGCCGCTCACCACGGGACTTGGTCCGCGTTGCTCAGGCCGCGGGGCCCTGCGTGCCCTAAGGGCAAAACCAAGATCATCGATCTTGGACGCCGGGACATCCACCCGGGCACGTGGATCTGTCGGAATGAGGAGTCGGCCGAGCTAGGAGGCTACGGGTGGACGTGCTCGACATCTCACGGTGGCAGTTTGGCATCACGACCGTGTACCACTTCCTGTTCGTGCCGATCACGATCGGCCTGGCCTTCCTGGTGGCCCGTCACGGCCGGCTGTCACAACGGCATCCTGACGGTGAGCATCGGCCTGAAGAACACCGAGAAGGACCGCACCGCAAGGTCCCGGTCACGAAGGGTGCACCCGCTCCCGCTGCGGGCTAACCTTTTCGGCGGCTGACCTTGGCGGGGACGCATGTGGTCCATGTGACGGAAGGGAGCGCTGGCTGAGGGCCCTCGCCGCCGCGAAACGGCGGAAGGGCCAGCGCCAGCGCCAGCGCCAGCGCGTCAGGGGAGCATCTCCGCCAAGATCTCCGTGACCTTGCGGGCGACGGCGGCGGACACATCGGCGGGGGCTGGGCCGCCGGCGGGGGCTGGGCCGCCGGCGGGGGCTGGGCCGCCGGCGGGGGCTGGGCCGCCGGCGGGGGCTGGGCCGCCGGCGGGGGCTGGGCCGCCGGCGGGGGCTACCGGCCAGCTGCGCTTCGAGCTGCAGGGTCTGTCCGCTTGCCTGGTCCACGTCCAATTTGGCCTCGTCGGCCACCAGGGCCACCCGCTCAAGCCGCGCCTCCACTTCGCGGAGCTTGACGTCGAGCCCCTGCAGGCGAAGCTGCACGGCCAGCAGGTTCTCCTCCAGCACTACTGTCTGCGGTACGCCGACCCACGGATCGATCTGCCGAGCCATTGATCCCACCACCCAGATGTCGCGGAGGGTTCCCGCCCCGCGACGGGTGTTCGGCGCGGGTCCGCGGGAGCAGGCCACCGGGGCGGAACGCCGTCACCGGCTAGCACAGCACGGCCTGTTCGGTACGTCACAGGAAGAACGGCCGAAATCTGCCGGGCCCTAAGTCCCCGTTCCAAGTTCAGAGCACCCCAGTTTGCCCCAGGCGCAACACAGGGGACGAAGGTCCCGGAAGGCTCGTGACTCACCTCCCTGGATCAGCCCTCCCACCTGTGAGGAAGTTGGGGGCCACACTGTTTCGCGCGGGCCCGTCCCGCCTTCCAGCCGGAGCATCTGATGGCAGCCATAGCGTTTGCGGGCTCCACGCCCGCCGCGATTGATTTGAATCAGCCCGGGACATACCTGCACTGGTCGATCTTTGATGTGTCAGTGGCGAACCTCGTCCTGATCGCCGTCATGGTCGTCATCTTCGGCGCGGCCCTGCTGATCCCCTTCCCGCATGGGAAAAAGGACACGGAGGAGGCCGCGGCCAGCGCCGGAGCCGGCGGCGCGCACGACGCGGACCTCGCCGATGACACTGGAGACGGGGCCGCAGCCGCCGAGCCCGCACGGACACCGGGGCCAGACGACGACATGTGGACGGCCCGGGTGCGCAACTGGGCGCTGCGGGTCCTGCCGCCGGGCAAGCTGCTGCCGGACCGCCAGCCCGCCTACGTGCGGTCCTGGATCTACATCTTCGGCGTGGCCTCGCTGGCCGCGCTGGGCGTCGTGATCGCCAGCGGGTGCGCGATCGCGCTGGGCGGGCCGGACTGGTGGCACTACAACCCGGTCGGCCACTTCCTCAACAGCCTGCACCTGTGGAGCGTCGAGCTGTTCATGGCCTTCCTGGTCATCCACCTGTGGGGCAAGTTCTGGATGGCCGCCTGGCGGGGGCGGCGCGCGATGACCTGGATCACCGGCGTGGTGGCGTTCGTGGCCTCGGTGGTGGAGTGCTTCACCGGCTACCTGTCGCAGCAGAACTTCGACTCCCAGTGGATCGCCACGAACGGCAAGGACGCCTTCAACGCGGTCGGCGTCGGGTCGTTCTTCAACCTGATGAACTTCGGCCAGATGCTGATGTGGCACATCGTCCTTCTCCCCATCATCCTGGTCGCCATCATCGGCGCGCATGTGCTGCTGGTCCGGGTGCGCGGCGTGAGCCATCCGCTCCCGGTCAGCCGGCCGCGCGGGCTGGCCGCCCGCCGCGCCGCCCGGGCCGCCGACCAGGCCGCATGGCGCGGGCCGACCCGGCGGTACGACATTCTGAAGGAGGGCACGATCGCCTCCGTCGTGGTGCTCGCCCTGACCTTCGGCCTGGCCGGGCTGCTGTCCTCGCCTAACGTGCCCCCGGTCACAGTCCGCAGCTGGGTCCAGGTCGCCCCGGACGACTTCCTGGCCACCGCCGCGACCGAACTGGACGGCACCAGCCTGACCGCGACCTACGGGCCGCCCTACAACAACAACGGCACGCCGCAGTCGCTCCTGTTCGCCCCGGCGAACATACTCGGGGTGCGGCAGCCCATCGATGCCGCCCAGACCTTCGTGCTGAGCCCGCTGGCGAAGAACGCACCGACCGACCCAGCCCTGGCGGCCGCGCTCAGGATCTACAACGCGGCTTCCCCTGCCCAGCAGGTGAAATGGGCGACCGCCTACGGCAACGCGGTGACCAAGGTCAAGTTCGTGAACGGCAACCCGGTGGTGCCCAGGGCCAATGACGGGCCCGTTCCGCTGATGCTGGCCACCGAGCTCACGCTGGCGCGCAGCGGGGCCATCGACGCCGACCTGTCCGGCACGCAGCCGTTCTACGGGACCAACTTCACCGAGCCGCTGCTGTTCCTGAATGACGGGGCCTACTACGCCAATCAGGCCACTGCCGAGCACCTGACCGGTGACCAGTGGGGCGTGATGAACGAGACCGGCAGTTATCCCGGCCAGCCGTGGCTGTGGCTGTTCCAGCTCTGGTACCACGTGCCCGGCTTCGACAACTCGGCCAACGTGGACCTGATCGCGATCTACCTGACCGGAGCCGCGACGATCCTGCTGCTGCTGGTGCCGTTCATCCCGGGCCTGCGCGACATCCCGCGCTGGATACCGGTACACCGGCTGGTCTGGCGGTCGTGGAACAACTCCCCGGCGAATCCCGCGGTGCAGGCGCCGCCCGAGCCGGAGCAGCCGCCGAAGCAGCCCCGGCACCCGGCCGGGTCCGCCGGTCCGACATAGCCACCCACGCAGCCGGCCGCCCGGGACGCTGAGCGTCCCGGGCGGCTGTGTTCTCGCGGCCTGTGTTCTCAGTGGGCCGACGGGTTCTCAGTGGCCTGTGTTCAGTGCGCGGACGGGATGATGGCGACGGCACTGTGGGCGTGGCCGAGCACCGGATGGAGGATGGACGCGACGCTGGCGGCCCCCTCCTGGACGCCATGCCTGCCGATGACCAGGAGATCGACGTGCGCGGAGTAGCCGGCCAGCACCTGGCCGGGGTGACCCCACACGACGTCCGGCTGGACGCGCACCTCCGGGTACTTGTCCTGCCATTCGGCCAGGGCCTTGTCCAGTTCCGCGGCGGCAACCGCTTCGTCCGGCCCTGGGGCCACCGGGCTGTGGCGGGTGGCCAGCCGGAAGTGGTGGACGGCGTGGACGGCGGTCAGCCGGGCCCCGCGCAGGGACGCTTCCTCGAAGGCGAACCCGAGGCTGTCGCCGGCCTCGGCCGGGTCGGCCACCCCGACTGCCACCTTACGGTGGACCACCATGGTGTCCTCGCGGGCGACCACGACCGGGCACGGCGCGTGCAAGGCCACGTGCCGGCTCACGGAGCCGAGCGCCATGGCCCCGAACCCGCCACCACCGCGCGCCCCGACGACCAGCATGGCCGCCCCAGCCGCACTGGCGATCAGCGCCGTGACGGGGGGGCCGGTCAGCACTTCGGTGTCAGCGGGCAGCCGCGGCGCCACTTCACCGGCCCGCTTGGCCGCGGCGGACAGCGCCGCGACGGAATACTCCCGCATGAAATGGGCCACGGTGGCCGGGGACGAGTCGTAGGCCCGCATCCGGGACGGCATCGCCGGCACGGATACGATCCGCAGCGTAGCCCCTCGCCGTACCGCTTCGAGGGCCGCCCACTCGACGGCGCGGCCGGCCTGCTCCGAGCCGTCCGTACCGACCACGATCGGCATGCTGACCATGGCCTGCTCTCCCTTCGCTCAGAGCTGTCCGCCGACGAGGGCGGCCAGGTCGACCAGGCGGGACGTGTAGCCCCATTCGTTGTCGTACCAGCCGAAGATCTTGACCAGGGTGCCCGCGGCCTGGGTCAGCCCGGAATCGAACACGCACGAGGACGGGTCACCGATGATGTCGCGGGA
>JBEKCN010000621.1:0-3717 GCA_050014855.1 Streptosporangiaceae bacterium
AGTCGCCGTCATGGATAAGCCGTACCGCCTCGGCGGCGGTGACGATCTTGTCCCGCACCGAACGGCCGGACAAGGACTCCGCGGGGATACGCATGGTGTTCCTCCTGAAGCGAATCCGGGCGAACCCTCTTGCCGTGGCGGTCAGCTGAACGCCGACGCCCCGTGATGTCCCGGCCAACGATGAGGGCCTGGGTCGTTTTGGGTGCCTCGAACGCCTGTATGGACTCGCGACCCCTCGACCCCAGATACTGGCACGCACCCGCGCGCCCCAGCGTACGGCCAGGTCAGCGGGCGCTTCAAGACGCAGGCGGGCTGGATCCGGGGCACCGGCGCAACCGGCGGCGGTCAGCCTCAGCCCGCCGGACCGCTCGCCGTCGCCCCGGCGACGATGCGGCAGTGTGAGTCGTCGGAGCAAGGAGCGGACCGGCACCCATCGAAGGCCACCGTCCGGTACCGGCCGAACCTGACTCCCGGCGTGGACGGCTGGCCCAGCGGCCCGGCCAGTACCTCGAACAGCGCCTTCAACGGCGCAGCGCCCACCCGGCGGCGCAGCCCCCGCAGCGCTCTTCCCGACGGCACGGCCAGGCCGCGCCCGGCGATCCAGCACATGTCGATGTCCCAGGCATACCAGTGATCCGGCGCGCCGCCGTCGCAGCTGAACGGGGCCATTCCGGGCCTCGCGCAGGCCTGTCGGCGGCACCTGAATACTGGATCCAGAATTCAGCCGCTCCGGGTGGGCGAGGTCGCTGTCAGTTGTCTTGGTGTTCCACCGCTGCGCTTATCGTGACCCCTGGCATCCCCGAATTCGGTGCTAGCCGGGCTCTTGCAGAGGCGTATGCTGCGAAGCGCACCGGGATCAGGGTGGGATATAACTACGGTTTGCAATGCACGGACGGCGGTCTAGCGATCTTGATGAGCTGCCGATCCCGCTGGTTGCATATCCTTAAGCACCGCTGATGACGAATCTGAGCAGAGTCCGGGATGTGCGCTGGTGCGATCGGAAGCGTGTTCATAATCGCTGTTGTCACTTTGCCTCGTATCTGACGTATCGGATCCTGGCGTACCTCAGCTGCGGCCTGAGCCGATGATTTGCCTAGGAGAAGATCAAGGTACAGTAGCGTGAGACAATTATTTGAGACACCGGGGGATGCGCGGAGGAAGACATGAGCGGGTTAAAGCCCGGCAGTATCAATGCCAAGAACGGTCGGCTCAGCATCTGGCGAGTTCCGAACTTCTTGCTTGAGCCGCGCGGCGATTACTTTCATGAGAGCGACGAGTTCATCGACCGGCTCGCCAAGCTTCGCTCAATCGCTGGCGGCGCTATTGTCATCGGCATGATCATCTATTACTCCGGCCTGTCCCACACCGGTTACACCAGAAAGGGTGGCCTGCTGGGAGGCGCCAACATTACGACAAATACGCCTGAAGGGGGCTGGCTCGCGGGAATTATCGTCACCATCTCGGCTGCCATCCTCGTGATCCCGGTCGTCGCGCTCATCCTCGTCCTAGCCGCCGAACGGGGGTACCGCCGGGTCACTATGTACCAGCTACGCTGGATCATCATCGCGGCTAGCGGTTTCGCCGGGCTCACCGCGGTGACCCTTGGTGTCGCTGCGGGCGTGAGTTATCTCGAGAAATCACTGACGCAGCACCTGAATCCAGTCGTCGGCGCTGTCGCCAGCCTCCTTGCAATCCCTGTCGCGATCATCCTCCTGGTCTGGTTCTTCAAAAGCCTTTACCTGATCGCTACAGGCCTGTTCCGCGCAGACGATGCCCATCCGCTCCTCGCACCGGTTTCCGGGATTCCCATTGTCTGGATAATCGCCTTCATCATGTATACCGAGGGCGGGACGGGCGGACTGACCGGAGTTCCGGAGACACTCGGGAAGATCGTCGCTTTCGGTGGGGCGGTCTCCGTGACCATCATCAACACGATGACACTCATCCGGCTCAAGAAGCACCCGCACTGGGCTTTCCGCCGTGGACCAGTCCAACCAGCCCCAATAAGTCCCGCACCAGGCGCCTAGGATTTCGTCTTTCACGTGAGCCGGGAGCCGAAACCTATCGCGCGTGGGACTTCTCTGTCTCCCGCACGCCGGCTGACAGGGCCGTCGACCCGCCGGCTCCTCCATTCTTCTTCACCTTCAGCCACGCTTCCCGCACCAGCCGTTTGGGAATGTCATGCGACTTGCCTTCCAACATTGGCTTACTCATGCGATTCTTTCCTGTGGGTCACGTGGCCAAATCAGCTGGCCAGGGCCCTTGATCTTGGACGCGACCACGGCGGTTACGTAACGGCAAATTTCGACTGAAGGTTGCCGCCCGGCTCGTGCCATCGAAGCCGAGATCCTGCCGGTCTGCCAGCGGCACGGCCTGGGCACGCTGCAGGGATCATGCTGCGTCGAGAGTGATGACGGTCGCCGCCACGGTTGAGGGATGCGGGACCGGCTGGCCGTCCTCACGGAGCCCAGCAAGGTGCAACTCGATGGCCTGGCGCATCTCGACCAGGAGAGTCTCCTCCGTATCGGCCAGTGCGACACAGCCGGGCAGATCTGGGCACCATGCGCCATAACCGCCGTCGGCGGACCGTTCGATCACAACCGCATAGCTGGTGCGCGGTCAGCATGGCGATGGCGCCAGTCACGTCCTTGACGGAAAGATCCGGGTCGCCCGGCAGGACCGTGCAGTCAAGTCGCGGATACCGCGTCCGTGGCAAGCCGACTGCCCTTCGCCTCCCGGAACCGGGCCGTATTCTGGGGGTGGGACGTCGCTTGGGGGTTTCCGGGTTGGCCGTCAGGGACACGGGGTTGATCGGTCGGGACAGCGAGGTATCGCTGCTCCGCGAACTTGTGGACCCCCCCTCGGCAGAAAGCCGCGTCCTGGTTCTGCTGGGCGATGCGGGCATGGGCAAGACCGCCCTGCTGGCCGACGCGGCGCGGCAGGCCAGATCGACCGGGATGTGGGTGCTCTCGGTCACCGGCCGGGAGCCTGAGCAGTACCTGGCGTTCGCCGGGCTCCGCCAGTTGCTGCTGCCGGTGCTTGACCGCGTGGCAGACCTGCCCGATCGTCAGACGCTGCTGGAAGCGTTGGCGCTGTCCACCGCCACGGTCCAGCCTGATGCCCTGCTGACCGGGATCGCCGTGCTCACGGTGCTGTCTGAACTGGCCGAAAACCATCCGCTGCTGGTGATCGCCGACAACGCACAGTGGCTCGACCGCGGCTCACTCGACACGCTCGCCTTCGCCGCACGGCGCCTTGAATCAGAGCAGCTCGTGCTGATGCTTGGCATGCGCGGGAACATGCCGCCCGCATGTTTCGAGCGCGGCTTCCCGGAGTTGCTGCTGCCGCCGCTGAGCGCGCCGGACGCTAGCCGACTACTCGACGAGCAGCCGCGCCCGCCACGCGGCCTGGGCCGGGAGCAGGTACTGGCCCAGGCGGTCGGCAACCCGATGGCGCTGATCGAGCTGTCCCGGGGTCAACGCGGCTGACCCGGAGCATCGTAAACTATCCTGTCCAGGCTCGACATCAGCCAGATCCCCTGGCGGACCTACACGATGGACGCTTAGCGGCCTAGTGAACCGACTTCGTTGGTAGTCGCCCTGATGGTCACTCAGCCCCGGCGACGACCCCGATGGAAAATGTCGCCGGGCGCTGGTGTCACCCTCGCTGACCTGCATGTTAGCGACCGGCGACGAGCTCCCTAGCGACGCCTACCGG